>RFPP01000010.1 GCA_009926065.1 Flavobacteriaceae bacterium | reverse complement strand
TAATTTTGAAAACAAATATTTTGAATATAATCAAACGACGGTTCCCACAACTATCACTTCAAGTTCTGGGGTAACATCAACTTTGTACCGATTTGGACCTTCATTTGTAGCAGCAAATATAAACGATCAAGTACGTTACAACAGAATGTACAATAAAGTTGGTGCTATTTATGAAAACACTACTTTTGGAAAATTTCAGTTTTTTGTAGATGATTTTAGATACAATTATTACTACAATTCAGTTTTATTTTTAACATCACAAACAATTCCAAATGCTTTAAACGATGTAATTAATGATATTGGGGCACAATATGAATATAGGAAAAACAAATGGAACGGTAAATTTCAATATTCAAGTTCTGTAACAAGTCAATCGTTATTTAACTTCAATGCACATTTGAAATACCAGCTTAACGATAAAAATAGCCTTACTTTCGAGTACCAAAACAGTAATAATTTGCCCAATAATATTTATAATTTGCATCAAAGTAGCTACATTAATTATAATTGGTTCTATAATTTCAAAAATGAAAAACACAATTCGTTGAAGGTCGAAGCCAATACACAATGGGCAAGCGCAACATTAGAGTTCAACACTATTAACGATTTTTTGTATTTTAGTAATGATGATACTGCAAATTTGCAATTAGTTTCCCCAAAACAATACGAAAAAACGATTAATCACTTGTCTTTAAAAGTCAATAAAGAAGTTAAATTCAGAAAATGGGCGTTAGACAATACCTTTTTATATCAAAAAGTGGATCAATCGGATAAGATTTTAAACGTGCCGCAATTAGTGCTTCGTAACACTCTGTATTATTCCGATTATTACTTTAATAAGGCATTATATCTACAAACAGGAGTTATTTTTAATTATTTTACAAAATATTATGCCAACGATTATAACCCAATTTTAGGTGAGTTTTTTGTACAAAATCAAAAAGAAATTGGTGCTTATCCCAACATCGATATATTTGCTAATGCAAGAATTCAACGCACCAGAATTTACTTAAAAGCTGAACATTTTAATTCGTCAATGACAGGAAACAATTATTACTCTTCACCAAACAACCCATACCACGATTTTATAATACGTTTTGGATTGGTATGGAATTTCTTTGATTAATATTTGTAAAACAAAAAAAACAAAACGAAATGCAATATTCTGAAAATATATTAGGAACTATTGGGAATACCCCAATGGTTCGATTGAATAAAGTAACCGCAGAAATTGATGCTTTGGTACTGGCAAAAGTAGAAACATTCAATCCCGGAAATTCTACCAAAGATAGAATGGCGCTAAAAATGATTGAAGATGCTGAAGCTGACGGGCGTTTGCAACCTGGCGGAACTATTATTGAAGGGACTTCTGGAAATACCGGAATGGGATTAGCACTAGCCGCAATAGTAAAGGGATACAAATTAATTTGCGTAATTACCGATAAACAATCCAAAGAAAAAATGGATATACTTCGTGCAGTAGGTGCTAAAGTAGTAGTTTGCCCAACCGATGTAGAACCTACAGATCCTCGTTCTTATTATTCTGTTTCTAAACGCTTGGGTGAAGAAACACCAAATTCTTGGTATGTAAACCAATACGATAATCCTTCAAATGCATTGGCTCATTATGAACAAACAGGACCTGAAATTTGGAAACAAACCGATGGAAAAGTAACTCATTTTGTGGTTGGAGTGGGAACAGGAGGAACTATTTCAGGAATTGGTAGATATTTGAAAGAACAAAATCCAAATGTTAAAGTATGGGGAATTGATACCTATGGTTCAGTTTTTAAAAAATACCACGAAACAGGAATTTTTGATGAAAATGAAATCTATTCGTATATCACAGAAGGAATTGGAGAAGATATTTTGCCTAAAAATGTTGACTTTTCAATAATTGACGGATTTACAAAAGTAACCGATAAAGATGCTGCTATATATACCAGAAAAATCGCTTTAGAAGAAGGAATATTTGTAGGTAATTCGGCCGGTGCATTAATTAAGGGAGTACTCCAATTGAAAGAACATTTTAAACCAGAAGATGTAGTGGTGGTTTTATTCCACGATTCTGGTAGTCGTTATATCGGTAAAATGTTCAATGACGATTGGATGCGCGAACGTGGATTTTTAGAGGAAGAAATCACCAAAGCTGAAGACGTAATTAAAGATCATATTGACAAACCATTAATCGTGGTAAGAACAGAAGAACTGGTTTCTCATGCCATTGAGCGCATGCGCAACTACAAAATCTCACAAATTCCAGTAATTGACACGTCTGGATTTGTAGGTTCTGTAGATGAATCTGACTTGTTTCAAAGTTATGTTTCCGATAAAAATGCAGGAGATAAACCAATTCGAGAAGTAATGGGAAAACCATTTCCAATCGTTAAATCAGGAACTTCTATCGAAGAAGTTTCAAAATTATTCACTCGGGAAAATGCCGCCGTTTTAGTGGATTTAGGAAATGGAAAACACCATATTATAACCAAATATGATATTATTGGTTCTATAAAATAATTTTAATAATTAAATTCAATTAATTTATCCTTTTAAGTTGATATAATTTAAAAATTTGAATTATATCCTAATTATTGTTTTAGGTGAATTTTTTTGACTACATTCGATAAAATAATTTCAACTGTTATAAGCCATTTAAAATGAAAGAAGATTTCCTACACTATTTGTGGAAATTCAAGAAATTCGACACTTCGAATTTAACAACTTCTAATGGGGAGAAACTCACTATTGAAAATTCTGGAAGTTACTTGCAAATCGCGGGGCCTGATTTTTTTAATTCCCAAATCACAATAAACAATCAAAAATGGGCTGGAAATGTTGAAATTCACCTCAAATCATCCGATTGGTATGCGCACCATCATGAACGAGATTCCAATTATGATAGTGTAATTCTTCATGTAGTTTGGGAGCACGACGTAGAAATCTACCGAAAAAACAACACCGAAATTCCTGTTTTAATTCTCAAAGAACTGGTTTCAAAGGAAACAATAAATAATTACCATTCTTTAATTTCGCCTAAATCTTGGATTTATTGCGAGAAACAAATTGAATTTGTCAATTCATTTATTATGTTGCGTTGTCAAGAACGCATGTTTTTTGAAAGGCTAGAGCGAAAATCGAAACCTATTTTTGATTTAGCGGAAAGCTCCTTGCAGGATTGGGATGCGATTTTGTTTTGCCTTTTAGCTAAAAATTTTGGGTTAAATACCAATGGCGATTCCTTTTATAATATGGCCAGTTCAATACCGTTTTCAATTATTCGTAAAGAAGGAAACGATTTATTTAATTTAGAAAGTTTGCTATTTGGAATCGCAGGTTTATTAGAAATTAATAAAGAAGATCATTATTATAAAAAGCTAAAAACAAACTTTGATTATTTGGTTCAAAAATACCAACTGCAAACCAATTCATTTACACCATTACAATTTTTCAAGCATCGACCGGATAATTTTCCAACGATTCGAATTTCACAGTTGGCCAATGTATATTATTGTCAGCAACAGTTGTTTTCCAAAATTATAAATGCTGATAATGTGTTTGTTATATATGAAATTTTCGATAAATCGGTATCAGAATATTGGGAAACGCATTATCAATTTGATAAAATCAGTCCTAAGAAAAAAAAAGCTTTGTCAAAATCATTCATTGATTTGTTAATTATAAATACGATTATTCCGTTGCAATTTGTATATGCTAAAAGTCAAGGCAAAGAAATATCAGAGAAACTAATAACGTTATTAATCCAAGTCAAACCAGAAGAAAATACGGTTATCGATAAATTTTCCTCTTTTGGAATAAAAGCACAAAATGCCTTTGAAACGCAAGCTTTATTGCAATTGAAAAATGAATATTGTAATAAAAGTAGGTGTTTAGAATGTACAATTGGAATGGAATTATTGAAATCTGAAGTATAAATGCTAAATTTGTAGTGATATAAATTTTAAGTAATGAAATTAATACTTCGCCTAAAATACTTTTTTGAAAAACACGGTTTTCATGTTTCATCGCGTCTGGCTGATGTGTTGGGAATGCGAGCCAATAGTGTTAGATTATTTTTTATTTACATATCGTTTGTTACCGCAGGGCTTTGGTTTGGAGTATACCTAACATTGGCTTTTTGGTGGCGACTAAAAGATTTAATTCGAGCGAAACGGAGTTCCGTTTTCGACTTATAAAACAATAATTATGAAATTAAAATCCTACTTCCAGTATTCAAAATCACAAAGAAGTGGGATTTTTTTATTAGTGTTGTTGTGTATTATTTGCCAATTTGCAATTTTCTATTTGAATCCAAGTTCTGATCAAGAGTATAATTCTGAGAAACAAAAATGGATTTCACTGCAAACCAAAGTTGATTCATTAAAAGTAGAAAAGCAAAATTACACTCAAAAAATCTATCCATTCAATCCCAATTTTATTACCGATTACAAAGGAAGTAAATTAGGAATGTCAGTTGTCGAAATAGATCGGCTTGTGAATTATCGAAAAACCAATCAATATGTAAATTCAGCCTCAGAATTTCAAACAGTAACTCAAGTTTCCGATTCTTTATTGAATGCTATTTCGCCTTATTTTAAATTTCCAGATTGGGTTAACAAAAGTAAAAACAACAATTTCAAACCATTTGAAAAGAAAACAATAAAAATTACAGTTTTAGATATCAATCTAGCCACAAAAGAAGATTTGATAAAAATTTACGGAATTGGTCCAGCATTATCCGATCGAATTTTGAAACAAAAAGAAATTTTAGGCGGATTTGTAAGCATGAAGCAAATGGGTGATGTTTGGGGGCTTTCACCAGAAGTGATTTTGAGTTTGAACGAGCATTTCAAAGTTGCAACTTTACCTAAAATAAAGAAAATAAATATTAATAATGCCTCAATAAAAGAGCTGATGTTGTTTCCGTATTTTAAGTATGCTTTGGCGAAATCGATTGTTACCTATAGAAGTATGAATGGCGAATTCAAAAAATCTGAGGATTTAACAAAAATTAACGGTTTTCCAGGTGAAAAATTAGACATTATTAGTTTATATTTGGAATTCTAAAAAGATACAATAAAAACCCCTTATGAATTCGATTTATTTTACAGAAGAACACGAATTATTTAGAAAAAGTTTAAAAGATTTTTTACAAAAAGAAGTGGTACCACATATTGAAAAATGGGAAAGTACAGGAACAATAGACCGCTTTATTTGGAAAAAATTTGGTGAAATGGGCTTTTTTGGAATTTCTTATCCAGAATCGTATGGAGGGATGAATTTAGATTTATTTTATACCGTGGTGTTTCTTGAGGAGCTTCAAAAAATTAAATCCTCCGGTTTTGCAGCAGCTATTTGGGCACATACCTATTTAGCTATGACGCATTTGAATGCTGAAGGAGATGAAAGAATTAAACAAGATTATTTAGCTCCAAGTATTTTAGGTGATAAAATTGGTGCTTTGTGTATCACAGAGCCTTTTGGTGGAAGTGATGTAGCAGGAATGAGAACAACGGCTGTAAAAGTTGGTAATAAATATGTAATTAATGGATCTAAAACCTTTATTACTAATGGTGTTTATGCCGATTATTATGTAGTGGCTGCTAAAACAAGTCCGGAACTTGGAAACAAAGGCATTAGTATTTTCTTGTTGGATACCAATCTAAAAGGAATTTCAGCTACGAAGTTAGAGAAGTTAGGCTGGAGAGCCTCCGATACTGGAGAAATTGCATTTGATAATGTTGAGATCCCAGAAGATAATTTAATGGGTGAAGAAGGAAAAGGTTTTTCTTATATTATGCAACATTTTGCATTTGAGCGATTAATAATGGCTATAAATGCTCATGCAAGAGCGGAATATGCGATAGATTATACTATAGATTATATGTCACAACGAGAAGCATTTGGAACAAAAATCAATAAATTTCAGGCGTTACGACATACTATGGTAGAACATGCTACCGATGTGGAACATTGTAAAATATTTAATTATGCGGCTGTAGCCCGATTAAATAAAGGTGAATACGTTGTTAAAGAGGCAACTATGGCTAAATTAAAATCTACCAAAGTAGCAGACGAAACCATATATAGCTGTCTTCAAATGTTAGGTGGTTATGGTTACATGGAAGAATATCCATTAGCTCGATTATTTAGAGATAGCCGTTTAGGGCCTATTGGTGGAGGTACCTCAGAAATCCTTAAAGAGATTTTATCCAAAATTGTTATAGATAAACAGGATTACAAGCCGGCCGTTAAATAATTTACAAAATTATAACTCATAATTAAAATTAATAATTATATTTGCACCCTTAACGAGAGGAGGTGTCTATATTATGTTAATTATACCAATTAAAGACGGAGAAAATATCGATAGAGCATTAAAGCGCTATAAAAGAAAATTTGATAAAACAGGAACTGTTCGTCAGTTACGTGCACGTACTGCTTTTATAAAGCCATCTGTTACCAATAGAATGAAAATTCAAAAGGCGGCATACATTCAAAACATGAAAGACAGTTTAGAAAGTTTATAAAATAACTTTTTACAAAATACTACCGTTAGTCATTAAAAGTTTTTAACTTTGATGCTAACGGTTTTTTTTATGGAAAATAGTAAGACGGCATTTCGAGATTATCTGCAATTAGAAAAAAAGTATTCGCCACACACGGTAAATGCGTATCTTAATGATTTGATTTCATTTGAATCATATATCAAAACCGAATTTGGTTCTGACAACTTATTAAACGTAAACTATAGTTTAATAAGAAGCTGGATAGTAACATTAGTAGATGCGAAAATTTCCAATACTTCAGTAAATAGAAAAATTTCGTCTTTAAAATCTTATTATAAGTTTTTATTAAAGACGAAGCAAATAGCAATTAGTCCGCTATTAAAACACAAATCTTTAAAAACTCCGAAAACACTTCAAATACCCTTTTCTGAAAAAGAATTGGATGAAGTTTTAAATTTAATCACTTACCCAGAAGGTTTTGAGGGCGTTCGAGACAAATTAATAATTGACTTATTTTATTCAACTGGCATTCGAAGAACAGAATTAATTCATCTTAAAATGCTGAATATTGATCTTTCAAATGCAAGTTTGAAGGTTTTAGGAAAAAGAAATAAAGAAAGAATATTACCTTTATTACCAAATATTGCAAGTCAAATAAAATTATATTTAACCGAACGAGCTTGTTTAGAGAGAATTACCGATAACGACATTTTTTTCTTAACGTTAAAAGGTGTTAAAATGAATGATTCATTAGTTTATCGAATAATAAATTCTTACTTTAGTAACGTTTCCGAGAAGGTAAAAAAGAGTCCACATATATTACGACACACTTTTGCAACTCATCTTTTAAATAATGGTGCTGATTTAAATTCTGTAAAAGAATTATTAGGACATTCCAGCTTAGCTTCGACACAAATATATACTCAAAGCAGTTTGTTTGAACTAAAAAAGGTTTACGGGAATTCGCACCCAAGAAACAAAAAGTAAATAGTATTTAACCAATAAATTATTTTATTATGAAGGTAAATGTTCACGCAGTTAACTTTAATGTTGACGGAAAGTTAGTCGGTTTTATTCAAGAAAGAGTTGATAAATTGGAAAAATATTATGATAAGGTGGTCTCTTCTGACGTATTTTTGAAGGTTGAAAAGACCAGTGAAAAAGAAAACAAGGTCGTAGAGATGAAAATTTTAGTCCCAGGAAACGAATATATGGTTAAAAAACAATGCAAATCTTTCGAAGAAGCAGTCGAACAATCCGCAGAATCATTCGAGAGAATATTAATAAAAAGAAAAGAAAAAGTAAAACATCATATATAAATTAAAAATATTCGTAAAAATATTTTGTTTAAAAAACAAATTAATATACATTTGCAGTCCGTTAGAAATAACGGGCTTTTTTTATATTTATCGCCAGTGTAGCTCAGTTGGCTAGAGCAGCTGATTTGTAATCAGCAGGTCGTGGGTTCGAGTCCCTCCACCGGCTCAATATATTTTAGTGTAAGGGTTTTTAATTTTTGATTTGAAACTCTTCATTATTTAAGAGAATGTAAATATAAAAAAAGGGGAGATACTCAAGCGGCCAACGAGGGCAGACTGTAAATCTGCTGTGAGAACTTCGCAGGTTCGAATCCTGCTCTCCCCACAAGAAGAAATTTTAGATTTCGGATTCCAGAGATTTAATCTGAAATCAAAATTCTAAAAATAAATTCTCTGCCGACTTAGCTCAGAGGTAGAGTGCTTCCTTGGTAAGGAAGAGGTCACGGGTTCAATTCCCGTAGTTGGCTCAATATTGTATAATTTGAACACGAATATATAACTAAGATTAAAAATTAAGTAAAATGGCAAAAGAAAATTTTAACCGTAACAAACCCCACCTTAATATAGGTACAATTGGTCACGTGGATCACGGAAAAACTACATTAACTGCGGCAATTACTAAAGTATTGTCTGATGCAGGTTACTGTCAAGCAAAATCGTTTGACCAAATCGATAATGCTCCAGAAGAAAAAGAAAGAGGTATTACAATTAATACATCACACGTTGAGTATGAAACAGCTAATCGTCATTACGCACACGTTGACTGTCCAGGTCACGCGGATTACGTAAAGAACATGGTTACAGGTGCAGCTCAAATGGACGGTGCTATTCTAGTTGTAGCCGCTACAGATGGACCTATGCCTCAAACACGTGAGCACATTCTTTTAGGTCGTCAAGTTGGTATTCCAAGAATCGTTGTATTCATGAATAAAGTGGATATGGTTGATGATGAAGAATTATTAGAATTAGTTGAAATGGAAATCAGAGATTTATTGTCTTTCTATGAATATGACGGAGATAATTGTCCTGTAATCCAAGGTTCAGCTTTAGGTGGATTAAATAATGATCCAGCTTGGGTACCGAAAATTATTGAATTAATGGAAGCTTGCGATACTTGGATTCAAGAGCCAGTTAGAGATAATGCAAAACCATTCTTAATGCCAGTAGAGGATTCATTTACAATTACTGGTCGTGGAACTGTAGCTACAGGCCGTATAGAAACAGGTATTGCAAACACAGGAGATCCTGTTGAAATCATCGGTATGGGAGCAGATAAATTAACTTCTACAATTACAGGAGTTGAAATGTTCCGTAAAATTCTTGATAGAGGAGAAGCTGGAGATAACGTAGGTTTATTGTTAAGAGGTATTGATAAATCAGACATCAGAAGAGGTATGGTTATCATTAAGCCAGGTTCAGTAAAACCTCACTCTAAATTCAAAGCAGAGGTTTATATCTTGAAAAAAGAAGAAGGTGGTCGTCACACACCATTTCACAATAATTATCGCCCACAATTTTACGTTCGTACAACTGACGTAACAGGTGTTATCTCACTACCAGCTGGTGTTGAGATGGTTATGCCAGGTGATAACTTAACTATCAGTGTTGCATTACTTAGCCCTATCGCTTTAAATATCGGTTTACGTTTCGCTATTCGTGAAGGTGGTAGAACAGTAGGAGCTGGTCAAGTAACTGAGATAATAGAGTAATTATCTAATTTATATAAAAGTCAGTAGGTATTTTAATATGCCGCTGACTTTTTTATACGGGCGTAGTTCAAGGGTAGAATAGCGGTCTCCAAAACCGTTGATGGGGGTTCGAATCCCTCCGCCCGTGCCACTAAAAAAATATATACAATGACAAAAGTTTTTAATTATATAAACGAAGCATTTGATGAGTTAAAGTCAAATGTGACATGGCCAGAGTGGGAAGAAGTACAACGTTTAACAATAGTTGTAGCTGTTTTTTCAGTTTTATTCGCTTTGGCAACATGGGGAGTAGACGAAATATTTGCAAAAACTTTGGAAGGATTTTTTAATTGGATAAAAGCTTAAATACCTTACGATGGCAGATAATAATGTGAAAAAATGGTATGTTGTTAGAGCAGTAAGCGGGCAAGAAAATAAAGTTAAAGCTTACATCGAAAACGAAATTAATAGGCTAGGTATGAGCGATTATATCTCTCAAGTTTTGGTACCTACCGAAAAAGTAGTTACCGTAAAAGACGGAAAGAAAATCGTTAAAGACAAAGTCTATTTTTCTGGCTATGTTATGATAGAAGCTAACCTAGCAGGTGAAATACCTCATATTATTAAATCAATTTCTGGAGTAATAGGTTTCTTAGGAGAAGTTAAAGGAGGAGATCCTGTTCCTTTGAGACTTTCTGAAGTAAATAGAATGTTAGGTAAAGTTGATGAATTAGCGATATCTGTTGATTCTCAATCTATTCCATACAACGTAGGTGAAACTATTAAGGTAATTGACGGTCCTTTTAACGGTTTCAATGGAACCGTTGATAAAGTTAATGAAGAAAAGCGTAAACTTGAAGTGATGGTAAAAATTTTCGGAAGAAAAACACCACTAGAATTAAGTTTTATGCAAGTTGAAAAAGTATAATTTTTGTTACACTATAATAAATCACATTATTTGCTTCCAATTTTAATGTGTTAAATTTTTAAAAAATGGCTAAAGAGATTAGTAAAGTAGTTAAACTACAAGTTAAGGGAGGTGCTGCGAACCCGTCGCCACCGGTTGGACCTGCTTTAGGTGCTGCTGGAGTTAATATCATGGAATTCTGTAAGCAATTTAATGCTAGAACACAAGATAAACCCGGCAAAATTTGCCCAGTGCAAATAACAGTTTATAAAGACAAATCTTTCGATTTTGTTATTAAAACTCCACCTGCCGCTATTCAATTAATGGATGCTGCAAAGCTAAAGTCTGGATCTGGTGAGCCAAATCGTAAAAAAGTAGCAAATGTTTCTTGGGATGTGATTAGAACTATTGCAGAAGACAAAATGGTTGATTTAAATGCATTCACTATTGAAGCTGCTATGAGCATGATCGCAGGAACAGCTAGATCTATGGGTATAACTGTAACAGGAGACGCTCCTTTTTAATTTAAAAAAGACATGGCAAAATTGACAAAAAAGCAAAAAGTGGCTGCATCAAAAATTGATAAGAACAAATTATATTCTTTAAAAGATGCTGCTGCATTAATTAAAGATGTTGCTTCTGCAAAATTTGATGAGTCTGTTGATATCGCAGTACGTTTAGGCGTAGATCCTAGAAAAGCGAATCAAATGGTTAGAGGTGTAGTAACATTACCTCATGGTACTGGTAAAGATCTTAAAGTATTAGCATTGGTTACTCCGGATAAAGAAGCAGAAGCAACTGCAGCCGGTGCAGACTATGTTGGACTAGATAATTATTTACAAAAAATTAAAGACGGTTGGACAGAAGTTGATGTTATCATCACTATGCCTGCAATAATGGGAAAACTAGGTCCACTAGG
The DNA here is from genome assembly GCA_009926065.1 of Flavobacteriaceae bacterium. Taxonomy (GTDB): domain Bacteria; phylum Bacteroidota; class Bacteroidia; order Flavobacteriales; family Flavobacteriaceae; genus Flavobacterium. The sequence continues at coordinate 49,191 of RFPP01000010.1, read as the reverse complement.
ACGTGTATTAGGACCTCGCGGTTTAATGCCTAACCCTAAAACAGGAACTGTAACTATGGAAATAGGAAAAGCTGTTCAAGAAGTGAAAGCGGGTAAAATCGACTTTAAAGTTGATAAAACAGGTATTATTCATGCAGGTATTGGTAAAATATCATTTGAAGCAGATAAAATTGTTGACAACGCTCACGAAATTATTCAAACATTAATCAAACTTAAGCCAACTGCTGCTAAAGGAACTTACATTAAAAGTATTTACCTAACAAGCACAATGAGTCCAGCAATTGCGTTGGATCCTAAAGCAGTATAAGTAGTTATAAAACTTTTAGTATGACTAGAGAAGAAAAATCAATCGCGATTGAAAAATTAACTGCACAGTTAGCAAGTTCAAATATTGTATATTTAGCAGATATTTCAGGCTTAGATGCAGAATTAACTTCTAGCCTAAGAAGAGCTTGCTTCAAAGTAGGTATCAAATTGGAAGTAGTTAAAAACACCTTACTTGCAAAAGCTATGGAGGCTTCTGATAATGAGTACGGAGATTTACCTGCTACATTAACAGGTAATACTTCAATATTTCTTGCAGACGTTCCAAACGCTCCTGCAAAAATTATTAAAGAATTCCGTAAAAAAGCAGATAAACCAATTTTAAAAGGAGCTTATATCAATTCTGAAGTATTTATTGGAGATAATTTATTAGATTCATTATCATCACTTAAATCTAAAGAAGAAGTAATTGGAGAAATCATTGGATTACTTCAATCGCCAGCTCAAAGAGTAGTTTCTGCTCTTTTAAACCAATTCAAAAATGAAGAGGTAGCTTAATTAAAATTAAAGAATTCTAAGATTAAATAATTTAAAGATTAGTTAATTCAAAATTTTTAAATGTTTCAATCTTTCAATTTTTAAATTACAAAGAAAGCAAATTAAAAACGCGCATAATAATAAATTATAATTTACAAATCATTTTAAAACGATAGAAAAAATGGCAGATTTGAAACAATTCGCAGAACAATTAGTTAATTTAACTGTTAAAGAAGTTAACGATTTAGCAACAATATTAAAAGAAGAGTATGGAATCGAACCAGCTGCTGCAGCTGTTGTAGTTTCAGGTGGAGGTAGCGGAGAAGCTGCTTCTGAAAGCTCTCAATCTGAATTTACAGTAATGTTAAAAGAGGCTGGTGCTTCTAAATTAGCTGTAGTAAAATTAGTAAAAGAACTTACAGGTTTAGGTTTGAAAGAAGCTAAAGACGTAGTTGATAGCGCTCCAAGTGCTGTTAAGGAAGGAGTTTCTAAAGAAGAAGCTGAAGGTCTTAAGAAAGCTTTAGAAGAAGCTGGAGCTGTAGTAGAACTTAAATAGTTTTACCCGGTTTTGAGAACAAGGTTTAGGTCTTGGATTAACGTCCAATGACCTAAACCATTTTTCGTATAATAAAATTAATTCAAATTTTATTATAAAATAGTTTAAAATACAAAAAGGTTATAAGTCAATACGATGAAAGAAAATAACTGAAGGATTTACTCCCGATTTATTTTTAAAGAGGTATTGATTATAAAAAGAAAGTATAGATTGTTTTATAAAATAAATAGTGTTTTACACAAAAAATTACTTTTTTTAATCAAAATTTTGTCCATTGATGTTAACAAATCAGACTGAAAGATTGAATTTTGCCTCAACAAAAAATATTCCTGACTATCCAGATTTTCTTGATGTTCAGGTTAAGTCGTTTAAAGATTTCTTCCAATTAGAAACTAAAACAGACGAAAGAGGCGATGAAGGATTATACAATACCTTCATGGAAAACTTTCCAATAACAGATACAAGAAATAACTTTGTATTGGAATTCTTAGATTATTTTGTAGATCCACCTCGCTATACCATTCAAGAGTGTATAGAGAGAGGATTAACCTATAGCGTGCCATTAAAGGCAAGGCTAAAATTGTATTGTACTGATCCTGAGCATGAGGATTTTGAAACAATTGTACAAGATGTTTATCTTGGAACAATTCCGTACATGACTCCAAGTGGTACTTTTGTAATCAATGGTGCTGAACGTGTTGTTGTTTCTCAATTGCACCGCTCTCCTGGAGTATTCTTCGGTCAATCTTTCCACGCAAACGGAACAAAACTCTATTCTGCAAGAGTCATCCCTTTTAAAGGCTCTTGGATAGAATTTGCTACCGATATCAACAGCGTAATGTATGCCTATATTGATAGAAAGAAAAAACTACCAGTAACAACTCTTTTCCGTGCAATCGGTTTTGAAAGAGATAAGGATATTCTTGAAATATTTGATCTTGCTGAAGAAATTAAAGTTTCCAAAGCGGGACTTAAAAAATATATCGGAAGAAAATTAGCTGCACGTGTATTGAATACTTGGCACGAAGATTTCGTAGATGAAGATACCGGTGAAGTAGTATCTATTGAAAGGAATGAAATTATATTAGATAGAGATACAATACTTGACAAAGAAAACGTTGAAGAAATTGTTGAATCTAATGTAAAATCTGTTTTGTTGCATAAAGAAGATAATAATGTAGCTGACTATTCTATTATCCACAATACTTTACAAAAAGATCCAACAAATTCAGAAAAAGAAGCTGTTGAGCACATCTACAGACAATTGCGTAACGCAGAACCGCCTGATGAAGAAACTGCTCGTGGTATTATAGATAAACTATTCTTCTCTGATCAACGTTATAACTTAGGTGAAGTTGGTCGTTATAGAATGAACAAAAAATTAGGTTTAAATATCCCTATGGAAAAGCAAGTCTTGACCAAAGAGGATATCATAACTATCGTTAAATATTTGATCGAATTGATTAACTCTAAAGCAGAGATTGATGATATTGATCACTTATCTAATCGTCGTGTAAGAACTGTTGGAGAACAACTTTCACAACAATTTGGTGTTGGTTTAGCTCGTATGGCCAGAACCATTCGTGAAAGAATGAACGTTAGAGATAACGAGGTGTTTACACCAATTGATTTGATTAATGCAAAAACATTATCATCAGTAATCAACTCATTCTTTGGTACCAACCAATTGTCTCAATTTATGGATCAAACCAATCCATTAGCTGAGATTACACACAAAAGAAGATTGTCAGCTTTAGGGCCAGGTGGTCTTTCGAGAGAAAGAGCTGGATTTGAAGTTCGTGACGTTCACTATACGCACTACGGACGATTATGTCCAATTGAAACTCCTGAAGGACCAAACATTGGTTTGATTTCTTCACTTGGGGTTTATGCTAAAGTAAACGGAATGGGATTCATTGAAACTCCATATCGCGAAGTAAAAGAAGGAAAAGTGGACCTAAAAGCTAATCCTGTATATTTAAGTGCAGAAGAAGAAGAAGGTAAAATGATTGCTCAAGCAAATATCCAAATGGATGCTTCAGGTAAAATCACTGCCGATAATGTAATTGCACGTCAGGAAGGTGACTTCCCTGTAATTCAGCCATCTCAAGTTGATTATACTGATGTAGCTCCAAATCAAATTGCTTCTATTTCAGCTTCGTTAATTCCATTCTTGGAACATGATGATGCGAATAGAGCGTTGATGGGATCAAATATGATGCGTCAAGCGGTTCCTTTATTACGTCCTGAAGCACCAATTGTTGGTACCGGTTTAGAGCGCCAAGTTGCCTCTGATTCAAGAGTATTAATTAATGCTGAAGGCGACGGTACAGTTACTTATGTTGATGCCAATATCATCACAATTAAATACGACCGTTCTGATGCAGAACGTATGGTTAGTTTTGAAGAAGATGAAAAAACATATAATTTAATTAAATTCAGAAAAACTAATCAAAGCTCATGTATTAACCTAAAACCAATAGTAAGAAAAGGAGATAGAGTAGTTCAAGGACAAGTATTATCTGAGGGTTATGCAACTCAAAATGGAGAATTAGCTTTAGGTAGAAACCTAAAAGTAGCATTCATGCCATGGAAGGGTTATAACTTCGAGGATGCGATTGTAATTTCTGAAAAAGTGGTTCGTGACGATATTTTTACCTCTATTCATATCGATGATTATTCATTGGAGGTGAGAGATACTAAATTAGGAAACGAAGAATTAACGAATGATATTCCAAACGTTAGTGAAGAAGCTACGAAAGATTTAGATGAAAACGGTATGATTAGAATAGGTGCCGAAGTTAAACCTGGTGATATTCTAATTGGTAAAATTACCCCTAAAGGAGAATCAGATCCTACGCCTGAAGAGAAATTGCTTCGTGCCATCTTTGGAGACAAAGCTGGAGACGTAAAAGACGCTTCATTAAAAGCATCACCTTCTTTACATGGTGTAGTTTTAGATAAAAAATTATTTGCAAGAGCATTAAAAGATAAGCGTAAGCGTACTCAAGATAAAGATGCTTTAACGGCATTGGAAATGGAATTCGAAACTAAATTTGTTGAATTAAAAGACAAATTAATTGAGAAGCTTTTCAATATAGTAAACGGAAAAACTTCACAAGGAGTTATGAACGATTTAGGAGAAGAAGTTTTACCAAAAGGTAAAAAATATTCACTCAAAATGTTAAATTCTGTTGAAGACTTTGCTCACTTAACCAAAGGTCAATGGGTTTCAGATGAAGACACCAACAAAATGGTAAACGATTTGATCCATAACTACAAAATTAAGTTGAACGATTTACAAGGTAGCTTGAGAAGAGAGAAATTCACTATAACTGTAGGGGATGAATTACCATCAGGAATCTTGAAATTAGCTAAAGTTTACATTGCTAAAAAACGTAAGCTGAAAGTGGGTGATAAAATGGCGGGACGCCATGGTAACAAAGGTATTGTGGCACGTATTGTTCGTCATGAAGATATGCCTTTCCTTGAGGATGGAACACCTGTAGATATTGTATTGAATCCACTTGGAGTACCTTCTCGTATGAATATTGGTCAAATTTATGAAACAGTTTTAGGATGGGCTGGTCAGAAATTAGGTAGAAAATATGCTACCCCAATTTTTGATGGAGCAACCCTTGACCAAATTAATGAATTGACAGACGAGGCAGGAATTCCGCGTTTTGGACACACTTACCTTTATGATGGAGGAACGGGAGAACGTTTTCACCAAGCCGCAACAGTTGGAGTTATCTATATGTTGAAACTAGGTCACATGGTTGATGATAAAATGCACGCTCGTTCAATAGGACCATACTCATTAATTACGCAACAACCATTAGGAGGTAAAGCTCAATTTGGAGGTCAGCGTTTTGGAGAGATGGAGGTATGGGCACTTGAAGCTTATGGAGCATCAAGTACATTAAGAGAAATCTTGACAGTTAAATCTGATGATGTTATTGGTAGAGCGAAAACTTACGAGGCAATCGTAAAAGGAGAAACTATGCCAGAACCAGGTCTTCCAGAATCATTCAATGTATTAATGCACGAATTGAAAGGTCTAGGTTTAGACATCCGTTTAGAAGAATAAAATAGTTGATGGTTGGCGGTTGATAATTCTAAATTTTCAACCAACAACTAACAACCAACAACTTAAAATTTTATGACTATGATGAATAATAGAAACAATAAAGATAAAAACCAAGTAGTAAAGTTTAACAAAATTACTATAGGATTAGCTTCTCCAGAATCTATCTTGGCTGAGTCAAGAGGTGAGGTTTTGAAACCTGAAACTATCAATTATAGAACCCATAAACCAGAACGTGACGGTCTTTTTTGCGAAAGAATATTTGGACCTGTAAAAGATTTCGAATGTGCTTGTGGAAAATACAAAAGAATTCGTTACAAAGGGATTGTTTGTGACCGTTGTGGTGTTGAAGTTACTGAGAAAAAAGTACGTAGAGATAGAGTAGGACACATCAATTTAGTAGTGCCAATTGCTCATATCTGGTATTTCCGTTCACTTCCAAACAAAATTGGTTATATCCTTGGGTTACCATCTAAGAAATTAGACATGATTATTTACTACGAAAGATACGTAGTAATTCAAGCAGGTATTGCAAAAAATGCTGATGGTGAACCTTTACAAACTTTAGATTTTTTAACCGAGGAAGAGTACTTAAACATTTTAGAAACTTTACCTACAGAAAATCAATATTTAGATGATTTAGACCCTAATAAATTTGTTGCCAAAATGGGAGCAGAGTGTATTATGGACTTATTAGCAAGAATTGATTTAGATGAATTGTCTTATGATTTAAGACATAAAGCAAACAACGAAACTTCTAAACAACGTAAAACAGAGGCATTAAAAAGATTACAAGTTGTAGAATCTTTCCGTGAGTCTAACTTGAACCGTGAGAATCGTCCGGAATGGATGATAATGAAAGTAGTTCCAGTTATTCCACCTGAATTACGCCCTCTTGTGCCTCTTGATGGTGGTCGTTTTGCTACTTCAGATTTAAATGATTTGTACCGTCGTGTAATTATACGTAACAATCGTTTAAAAAGATTAATGGAGATTAAAGCTCCAGAAGTTATCTTGAGAAACGAAAAACGTATGTTGCAAGAATCAGTAGATTCACTTTTTGATAACACAAGAAAAGCATCTGCAGTAAAAACAGAATCTAACCGACCTTTAAAATCTTTATCCGATTCATTAAAAGGTAAACAAGGACGTTTCCGTCAAAACTTACTTGGTAAACGTGTGGATTATTCTGCTCGTTCGGTAATTGTTGTTGGACCTGAATTGAAATTATTCGAATGCGGTATCCCTAAAGATATGGCAGCTGAGTTGTACAAACCTTTTGTAATTCGTAAATTGATAGAAAGAGGAATTGTAAAAACCGTTAAATCGGCAAAGAAAATAATTGACAAAAAAGAGCCTGTAGTTTGGGATATCCTTGAAAATGTAATTAAAGGACACCCAATCTTACTAAATCGTGCTCCTACTTTGCACAGATTGGGTATTCAAGCATTCCAACCAAAATTAATTGAAGGAAAAGCAATCCAATTGCATCCTTTAGTTTGTACTGCATTTAATGCGGATTTTGATGGGGATCAAATGGCGGTTCACTTACCGTTGGGACCAGAAGCTATTTTAGAAGCACAATTATTAATGTTGGCTTCACATAACATTTTGAATCCTGCCAATGGAGCTCCGATTACGGTACCTTCTCAAGACATGGTATTGGGTCTATATTATATGACCAAAGAGAGAATTTCAACTCCAGAACATAAAATTTTAGGTGAAGACTTAACTTTTTATTCTGCAGAAGAAGTAAATATTGCCTTAAATGAAGGTAAATTAGAATTGAACGCTCGAGTAAAAATTCGTGCAAAAGATTTTAATGAAAATGGGGAATTAATATATAAAATTATCCAAACAACTGCAGGACGTGTGTTATTTAATGAAGTAGTTCCTGAAGCAGCTGGATATATCAATGATGTATTAACTAAGAAAAACCTTAGAGATATTATCGGACATGTATTAAGCGTAACTGATGTTCCTACAACTGCTGCGTTCCTTGATAACATGAAAGATATGGGTTATAAATTTGCCTTCAAAGGTGGATTATCATTCTCTCTTGGTGATATTAGAATACCAGAACAAAAAACAAAATTAATTTCAGATGCCAGAGAACAAGTTGACGGCATTTCTGCAAATTATAATATGGGACTTATTACCAACAACGAACGTTACAATCAAGTTATTGACGTGTGGACCTCTGCAAATGCCCAACTTACAGAATTAGCAATGAAGAACATTAGAGAAGACCAACAAGGTTTTAACTCAGTGTATATGATGCTTGACTCAGGAGCAAGGGGATCTAAAGAGCAAATTCGTCAGTTAACAGGTATGCGTGGTTTGATGGCTAAGCCAAAAAAATCAACTGCCGGAGGTGGAGAAATCATTGAAAATCCAATTCTTTCTAACTTTAAAGAAGGACTTTCAATTTTAGAATATTTCATTTCTACCCACGGTGCACGTAAAGGACTTGCAGATACAGCGTTAAAAACTGCCGATGCGGGTTACTTAACAAGAAGATTACATGACGTTTCTCAAGATGTAATTGTAAACATAGACGATTGTGGAACCCTTAGAGGTGTTGAAGTTTCTGCATTGAAAAAGAACGAAGAAATTGTTGAATCTTTGGGAGAAAGAATCCTAGGTCGTGTAGCCTTACAAGATGTTATTAATCCAATGACTAATGAAGTATTAGTTAAAGGAGGAGAACAAATTGTAGAAGAAACAATGAGATTAATTGAAGCTTCTCCAATAGAGAAAGTCGAAGTTCGTTCACCATTAGTATGTGAAGCTACTAAAGGAATTTGTGCTAAATGTTACGGAAGAAACCTAGCAACTGGAAAAATGACTCAGCGAGGTGAAGCTGTTGGGGTAATTGCCGCTCAATCAATTGGAGAGCCAGGTACACAGTTAACATTACGTACCTTCCACGTAGGTGGGGTTGCGGGTGGAATTTCTGAAGAATCAAGCATCTTAGCTAAATTCAATGGACGTCTAGAAATAGAAGATCTAAAAACTGTTAAAGGTGAAGATTTAGATGGTCAAGCAGTTGATATTGTGATCTCTCGTTCTACAGAATTAAAATTAGTAGATATTAAAACAGGAATACTATTAGCCACAAATAATATACCTTACGGATCTAGCATTTATGTTAAAGACGGTCAAGAAGTTGCAAAAGGAGATGTTATTTGTAAATGGGATCCTTATAATGGAGTTATTATTTCTGAATTTACAGGAAAAATTGCTTATGAAGATTTAGAACAAGGACAATCGTTTGTGGTTGAAATTGATGAACAAACAGGTTTCCAAGAAAAAGTAATTTCTGAGGGAAGAAATAAAAAATTAATCCCTACTTTATTGATTTACGGAAAAGATAATGAGTTAATCCGCTCTTATAATTTACCAGTTGGTGCCCACTTGATGGTTGAAGATGGTGAGAAAATTAAAGCAGGTAAGATTTTAGTAAAAATCCCACGTAGATCTTCAAAATCTGGAGATATTACAGGAGGTTTACCTAGAATTACAGAGCTATTAGAAGCTCGTAATCCATCTAATCCAGCTGTAGTTTCAGAAATAGACGGGGTAGTAACTTTCGGAAAAGTAAAAAGAGGAAATCGTGAAATTATCATAGAATCTAAATTTGGTGAGGTTAAGAAATACTTAGTAAAACTTTCAAGCCAAATCTTAGTTCAAGAAAATGACTTTGTACGTGCAGGAGTTCCATTATCTGATGGGGCAATTACACCTGACGATATTTTAAGAATTAAAGGACCAGCTGCTGTACAACAGTATCTAGTTAACGAAATTCAAGAAGTTTATCGTTTACAAGGGGTGAAAATTAATGACAAACATTTTGAAGTGGTGATCCGTCAAATGATGCGAAAAGTATTAGTTCAAGACCCAGGAGATACATTATTCCTAGAAGATCAATTAATTCATACTAAAGACTTTATCGTAGAAAACGATAAATTATATGGTATGAAAGTAGTTGAAGATGCTGGGGATTCGCAAAACTTGAAACCAGGACAAATTGTTTCCCCTCGTCAATTGCGTGATGAAAATTCACTATTGAAACGTAACGATCAGAATTTAGTGGTAGCTCGTGATGTAATCACTGCAACTGCAACTCCAGTACTTCAAGGTATTACGAGAGCATCTTTACAAACGAAATCATTTATTTCTGCTGCCTCTTTCCAGGAAACTACTAAAGTATTAAACGAAGCAGCAGTTGCTGGAAAAGTGGACGACCTAGAAGGATTAAAAGAAAATGTTATTGTAGGTCATAGAATACCAGCTGGAACTGGTATGAGAGAATACGATCAAATCATTGTAGGTTCAAAGGAAGAATTCAATGAAATGATGTCAACAAAAGAAGAATACAATTATTAATTCAAAAGTGAAAGGTTTACTAATAATAAATCTTTCACTTTTTTTACTATTTTAATATGAGCGAGCAAGAAGGACAAATAAATATTGAGTTAGACGAAAATACAGCGGAAGGAATTTATTCTAACCTAGCTATTATCAATCATTCGGCATCAGAATTTGTTTTAGATTTTGTGTGCATAATGCCTGGTGTGCCTAAAGCAAAAGTTAAGTCGAGAATAGTTTTGACTCCACAGCATGCTAAAAGACTTGTCAAGGCATTAGCAGAAAATGTACATCGATTTGAAGTCGCTCATGGCGAAATAAAAGACACAGAACAACCATCAATTCCATTAAATTTTGGAACTGCTGGTCAAGCATAAATTTTAAAAAAAGCCCCTTCTTAAAAGGGGCTTTTTTTTATCTCCCTTCATAATTATTATATTATTTCTAAAGTAATAGATTTCCAAAATATATACTTTTGAAGATTGAATAATTTTCAATGGATTATTTTTTTAGTTTCATAAAAATTTAGATTTTTAGAAAAAAAATTAAAATTTAACATTGTTTTTTTATTTTATTTAACTATTTTTAACGCCTAATTAATATTTAAAATTTAATTTCCTAACCTATAATATTTATTATGAATCAAAATTACAATTTTGTTCAGGGCTTGTTTTCCCAAGTAATGAACGGTAAAAATCAAGCTTTAGCTACTAAAAACAGCACTTCTTTTAAGGGCTTTTTGTTGATGATTGTATTTGCACTTTTTGCGAATATTTCGGTGCAGGGGCAAAGTACTGCTAACTATGCATTTAGCACTTTACAAAACCAATCTTTAGTTGACATGAGCTCAGGAACGACTCAACTGATTAGTGGTTCAAGTGATGATGTGGCTTCATCTATCGTTAATATCGGTTTCCCGTTTCATTTCATGGGAACTGGTTATTCTCAATTCAGTGTTAATTCTAATGGTCAAATGCGTTTAGGTTCTACTGCAGTTTCAGGAACTTCTCAATCGGTAGCTGCCAATGTTCCATTAATAGTGCCTATGTCTGGAGATAACTATACTTTATCAACTGGAAAAGTTCATTATAAAATTATTGGTACTTCACCAAATCAAGTATTGGTTGTTGAGTGGTTGGATTTAAGAATTCCTTACTCAACTTCCGGTACAGGGAGTGTATGTCAAGCACTGATTTATCAAACTACAGGGGTAATTGAATTCATTTATGGATCTGTTTCTAATAATACATCAACCACAACTTCAAGAAGTATTTTTATTTCTTCAAGTAATATAGCTAATACAGTTAAGTCAGTTTCTGATGGAATGATTACTGCTTCCGATGGATTAGCTCCTACTGCAATTACTTTAACTGATGCAAATATAGCTTTGATAAGCAGTGTTTCAAATACAGGTAGAAGAATGTATAGATTTACACCTACATTATCGCCAGCTTCGGGACCTACTTCATTAACTTGTACAGCTGCAACATTTAACTCAATGACATTGAATTGGAATGCAGCTTCAGATTTGACAAATGTATATAGATATGTAGTTCTTAATTCTACAAATGGAGGTACTTCCTTTAATGTTGCTGCAAACATTGCAACAGGAACAAATACTTATGCTGCTACTGGTTTAACACCTGGGACAACTTACATATGGAAAGTTGTTGCCATAAGTGAAGGAATTGAAAGTACAGCAACTACTGCAACACAGGCTACAGTTTCTGGAACAACTTATTATTGGGTAGGAACTACTGGAGGTTTGTTTGGTGCTCCAGCCAACTGGAATACAATGGCAGATGGAACTGGAACAACTCGAGTAGTTCCAGACGCTTCTGATATATTTATTGTTGACGGGGATGGAATTGTTCCAGGATCAGGAGGAACAACTACTATTAGTGGAGATGTTGCTAGTTTTAGTTTAGGACAATTTAAAGTGACTAGCAATACCAATTTAACGCTTCAATCCAATGGAACAACTACTAGAACACTTACTGTTACTGGTGGTCCTGGTGATGATTTCGTTATTGAAGCTGGAAGTACACTTTCCTTAAACCACGCTGCCAATGCAGTAGCATTTGCTTTTTCAGGAACAGGAAACACTGGTTTAATTGCTGGTACTGTTAATTTAACAGGTAGTGCTTCTAATACAATAAATACTACTGGTGGAACAGGTACATTGGTTACTGTAGCCTCTACTGGTATTGTTAATATGGGTAATACTACAATATCACTTGTTGGAACTGCCGCAACTTTATCTTTTTTAAACGGTTCAAATTGTAATGTTTCTGGTGCAACTACTGGTGCTCCTCCTGTGCCATTAGCAACATGGGAAACCACTTCTAATTTGACTATCAGTGGTATTACTACTTCTACTACAGCACCAACAAATAGACTGCAGTCCTTTGGTAATTTAATTTACAATTGTCCTGCAGCAACGGGTACTATGAGTTTCTTTACAACATCCACCACAGCCGTAATTAAAGGTGATTTAATTATTACTGCTGCTGGTGCAACAGGTGGTACGGGTATCTTTAGAGCATTAACTTCTGGAACTTTGACGGTTAATGGTAATGTAATAGTTACTCAAGGTAGATTTCAATCTGCAAATGGAACAGGAACTCTTATTGTAAATGGAAATACTACATGTGGTACAAATGGTATAATCGACATTAATGCTGGTACTTATTCTCAAAGAGGTACCATATTTACTAATAACGGAACCTTAACTGGAGTCGCTTCTACTGCTACATTACAATTCTTTTCTCCTAACAATATTGCTCAAACTTTAGCTGGTTCCGGAACAGTTTTGACCAATTTAGGAGTTCTATCAGTTCAAAACACCTCAGGTTTAACAATTTCACACACTAATCAAGTTACAGTTTTAAGAGCAAATTTATTTCAAGGTTTAATTACAAATAGTAACAAAATTACATTTGGAACTGGACTTAATTTAAATACAACGATTCAAATAGGTGCTGCAGGTTTATTAACTCCAGGAGGTTCTTTAGACGTTGCCCCAACTTTTAACTTAGGAACAGGAACACATAATTTAATCTACGCTCAAGAAAGTGTTCCAAGAACTACTGGTTTTGAAATCCCATCAACACGTGCTATAGGTTCTCTTACACTTTCTAACTCTAATGGTTTGACTATTGCTGGAGGACCTCTTGCAACGGGAACTTTAACCTTTAGTGCATTGTCTGGTGGTAATATTAATACCACAAGTGCTAACCTATTAACAGTTACAGGAACAACAACTGGAAGTATCGTAAGAACTTTAGCAACAGCTTATGTTAATGGTCCTTTGGCACTTACTTTGCCAGTTTCTTTAGCTACAGGTTCAACTTATACTTTCCCAATTGGAAAAGGAACTTTAAATCCTTTAGCCTTGGTAAACCCAATGACAGGAGCCACAGTTGGTGCAACAGTAACCGTTCAAGCTGAGGTATTTGATGCCCCTACAGGAGGAACTCCGGGTACTTTAATGGGTTCACTTAATCCTAATAGATATTGGACCGCTTCAATTACTTCTGGTGCTTCAAATTTCACAGATACTTTAATTCAATTATTTGATACTACTAATGCTCTTGATGCTATTGCTTCAAGTTCAACATTAACAGGTGCTTACAACCTTGTTGGTGGTGTATCTACTACAACAACAGCTACATCATTAACATCTACAGCGCCAAAACTAACTACATTACCTGGTTTCTTTGTAATGGGTAATAAAGCTGCGGCAACATTAACTAATTTAGCAATAACTCCAACTGGAAATGCTTGTACAAACGTAACAAGAACGATTACAGTTACTGCTACACCTGGTGGAGGGGCTGTTACCGGAGTAGTTATCAATTATTCTATAAATGGCGTAGCTCAAACAGCTATTCCAATGACAAATACAAGTGGTAATGACTGGTCGGGTGTAATACCAACAGTTACACCAGTAAATGCTGCAATTGTTTGGAGTGTTACTGCTACAGATGCTAATTCATTAACGAAAACTGAAATTGGTACGCCTTATCAAGATGCGCCAACTTTTGGCGTAACTGCCACATCATCAGCCTCTTTAACTACTGTTTGTTCTACAAGCCCAAGTATTTTGACTGCTACAATTACTAAGCCCGGTACAGTCGCATTCGGCGCTGGAGGTACTTCATCTTCTTCTACCGGAGCTTCATTTTTTCCTGGTGCATGGGGTGGTGCAAAAACACAATATATAGTTAGAGCCTCAGAATTAATTGCTGCTGGTATTGCTGCAGGGCCAATTACTTCTTTAGGTTTTGAACCTACAACTGCTGGACAAACCTATACTGGGTTCTCGGTAAGTATGGCTTCAACAAGTTTATCCGCAATGACAAGTACTTTTGTTACTACTGGTTTGTCTCAGGTTTATCTTGGAACTTTAACAAATAATGGATTTCTTCCAGTTGCAAATACTGTAAATACACTTGCTTTTGGAACTGGATCAGGTTCAGCATCAAGTTTTGTCTGGGATGGTACTTCAAATATATTGATTTCTATTTCTTGGAGTAGTGTTCCTAATGCAGCTACCTCTACTGGTTCTACAATGAAAGTAGATGCTCCTGGATTTACTTGTTCAGCTTACAGACAAGCAGATAATGAATCTCCTGCAACAATGTTAGCTTCAACAGCTGCAACAACTGCTTCGTCTAGACCAAGGTTTACATTTGGAGCTGTTGTAGCAACAATTCCTACCTCATATTCATGGTCTGACGGAACTACAGTCGTGGGAACTACAAACCCTTTGACGGTTAACCCAGCTGTTACTTCTACCTACACTATGACTGCTATAATTGGCGGTTGTTCTATCTCTGCCAATCCAGTTACTATTACTACATTACCATTACCTTCAGCGCCTACTGCTGTGGGATCTACACAGTGCGGTACAATAGTGCCTACAGCTTCTGTGACTGCTACTTCTGGTGCTGCAGGTACTGGAACATTTAAATGGTATACCGCTGCTACAGGTGGTACCGCTTTACAATCAAGTACTTCTACAACTTATACTACTGCAGTAGCAACTACTACTACTTTCTATGTGTCAGAAGTTGGAGTTAATGGTTGTGAAAGTGTAAGAACACCAGTTACCGTTAACGTAATTGCTCCTCCAACATTAACTTTGAGTAGTTCAGCAGAAGCATTTTGCGTTGGTTTATCTACAGTAACTCCAGTAACAATAACTTCATCATTAGCTAACTATGATAGTTATTCATGGAGTCCTGCAACAAATGTTAGTGGTACATCTACTTCTGGTTATACTTTTAATCCGGCTTCAACTACTACTTACGTAATGTCTGCTAGTAATTCAACTACTGGTTGTGCAACTACTGCAAATGTTGTAGTAACTGTTAACCCATTGCCTTTAATTACATCTGCTACAAGTTCTTCTGAACCATTATGTTTAGGAAATTCTACAACATTAACCGGAGTTAGTATTCCTGCTACTGCAGGAACTGCAGCTGTTGGTGCGGGCGCAACTACATCATCAACATATTCTAATCCTTTTTACTCCGCATGGAGTAATAACCATACTCAGCATTTAATTACTGCAGCTGAATTAACAGCCATGGGAATTGTTGCGGGTAACATTACATCCGTAGGTTTAAATGTAACCAATGCTGGAACTTTACCAATGTTGGATATGTCATTAAAAATTGGTCATGCTAATACTACTGCTTTGGCAGGTTTTGCTAATAATGCTCAATTCCAAACAGTATTCACAAGTGCTTCTTATTTACCTGTTGTAGGTGTTAACACACTTACTTTTACCTCACCATTTTTATGGGATGGTATATCTAATATAGTATTAGAATTTTGTCACGGTAACTCATCAAGCACTTCTACAATGAGTAGAACAGTTTCAGCTGATACTACTCCTTATGTTTCTACAGTTAAAACTCATGTCAGTGGAGGTACATCAGGAACTACAATTTGTGGCGATGTAACCACTAACCTTACGACTTACTCAGTAAGACCTAGGTTTATTTTTGGTGCGCAAGTTGGTGTGAATTTAACTTCAACTGCAAACTGGACTTGGTCACCAAGTACTGCGCTAAGTGCTACTACAGGTAGTTCGGTAACTGCAAATCCTACAGTAACAACTGTTTACACGGTAACAGCTACTAACCCTACTACAACATGTACGGCTTCTAGACCGGTTACTGTTACTGTATTGCCGTTGCCATCTGCTCCAACAGCTACAAATGCAACACAGTGTGGTGCTCAATTATCAACTGCTAGTGTGACCTCTACTACAGGTTTAACAAATCCTGTTTTTGTATGGTATGCTGCTGCTACTGGAGGTACTGCACTTCAAACCGGTACCTCTTCAACTTTCTTAACTTCTATTAATTCTACCAGAACAATGTACGTTTCAGAATATAACGGAACTTGTGAAAGTTTACGAACTCCAGTGGTAATGACTGTTACAGCTCCACCTGCAGTTACAATTACATCTTCAGTTCCTTCATTCTGTGGAACAGGAGGAAATGCTACTTTAACAGCTAGTTCACCTGATTCTGCTATGACTTATACTTGGACAAGTATAAACCCATCTGCTATTCTAAGTTCTACTAATACAGCTGTTACTACAGCTACTATATCAGAAACATCTGATTTTAAAGTAGTTGGTATTGCTTCAAACCCAAGTTGTTTACCAATTGAATCATTTATATCAATTGGAGTTTATCCATTACCATCTGCTACGGTTACAACAACTGCTCAAGGAGTATGTCCAGGAACAAGTGCTACTATTGGATCAGGTTTGAGTGCAGGTAATTTTACAGTAACTTGTCTTCCTGCCCCAAGCGCACCAGCAGTTGCACCATTGGGTGCAGTTTCATTAGTGGGAGGTCAAGCTTTAATAACACCATATCCTGCAGGAGTAACCGCTAATTCTACAAGTTTAGATGACAACTTCTGGTCTGGTATACCAGTTGGATTTAATTTTAACTTCTTCGGAAGTATAGTAACTAATGTGTTTATTGGATCTAATGGTACTATTAATTTAGGTACTACTGGTTCAACACAATACACATTTACTGGTGGTTTCCCAAGTACTGGAAATCCTGCAAGTACTGTAGCAGTTGTTGCTCGAGATTTACACTGGGGTACTGCTGGTGCAGGTAAAATTACTTATTGGACTGAAGGTATAGCTCCAAACCGTCGATTTGTAGTTCAATTTTTAAATGGTAATACCTATTCAGGTGGTGGTAAACAAACTGCTGAAGCGGTATTCTATGAAACTTTAGGAACTATTGATATTCGTGTGTTTGAAGCATCTGTTACAAATGAAAAATATATTGGTTTACAAGATGCTACACGAACAATTGGTGCAACTGCTCCAAATTGTGATGTTACTCCGGTAGTTGATAATTATTGGAATGGTCAAACAGCGACTATTTTACCTACAGCTCCAAAAGCTTGGCGTTTCACCCCACCATCAAATTACAATACAAGTTGGTTTGCTAATAACGTTATTATTCCACCTGCAGGTTTTGCAAATCCTGGAGTAAATGTATTTAACTTATCAGTTGCACCTACTGTAACTACTACTTATTCGATTACTTATACTAATCAAACAACAGGTTGTGCTAATCCTCCAGGATCGGCTCAAGTATTAATGACGGTACTTGGTAATACTATACCTGCTGGTTTAATTACTAATGCTAGTGCTACTACAATTTGTACTGGTCAAACAGTTAACTTCAGTACAAACTTTACTGGAATTACTGATGGTTTAGTTTTCCAATGGCAAAGTTCAATAGATAATGGAACTACATGGGTTGATATCGCCTCAGCAAATGCGGCAACCTTTTCAACTATTCCTGCAGAGCCAACTCAATATCGTTGTAAATTGGTAGCTTGTAATGGCGTGCCTGGTTACACTAGTGTCGCTACTATTGGATTTAATAATTCAGTTGTTTCTACTACTCCAGGTTTACGTTGTGGAACAGGAACTGCAACTGCAGGTGCAACAGGATCTGCGGGTACTACAATTAAGTGGTATGCAAACGCCACAGGTGGTAGTGCATTAGGAACTGGAACTACATTTACAACTCCTTCAATCAATTCTACTACGACCTATTATGCAGCTGCTGAAACATATGTAGCAGGTGCTTTACCAGTAGGTGCAGGAGGAACGAATTCAGCAACTTCTGGTCGTTCGTTTTTACCAGGTGCTTGGGGAGGATCAAAAACACAATATATCATTAAAGCGTCTGAATTATTAGCTGCTGGTATTGGGGCTGGTAATATTACTAGCTTAGGTTTTGAACCTACAAACTCTGGTCAAACCTATCAAGGATTCTTTGTGTCTTTAGCTCCGGTTACGGCCAATGTAATGACTACAACGTTTATTTCAGCAGGGTTAGTTCAAGTATATGCCGGAACAGAAACGGATAATGGATTTACTCCTGTTGCCAATACTCTAAATAACTTAACTTTTGGAACTGGTACTGGTTCTGCATCTTCATTCAACTGGGATGGAAGCTCTAATATATTAGTTTCTATTTCTAGATCTGCAGTACCAGGTGCATTTACATCTAGTTCAACTACAATGAAAGTAGATGACGTTGGTTTCGTTTCAACAGCATACGATTTAGCGGATAATTTAACTCCAGCAGCTATGTTAGCCTCTGCTACAGCAGATGGAACTACTTCGTTCCGACCTAGATTTACAATTAACGGTCAAGTGGTTTGTTCTTCGGTTAGAGTTCCAGTTGTAGTTACTGTTACTACACCTCCAGCAATTACTTTAAGTGGTGATCCTGCTGTAATTTGTGCTGAATCAAACACAGCTCCCGTTACTGTAACCGCTGGGGCTTCAAATTATGACAGTTATGTTTGGTCTCCAACTTCAGTTACTGGAAATGTTAACACTGGTTGGGTATTCAATCCACTAACAACTACAACCTACACTTTAGCTGCTTCTCAAACAACTGGAGCTACTCCATGTGCTACAACTGCAACTATTACTGTTAATGTTAATCCTACACCAAGTGTGTTAACAGTTTCGCCGTCTCCTGTTTCTGCTTGTGCAAATATTATTTTGCCTTTGGTTTCTTCTGGTGGAACACTTGACAATATGACTTTGTTAACTCAGAACTTTAATGGACCTAATAACTGGACAACCGTAAATAACTCTACTGGAGGTTCAGCAGGTCCAGCATTAGCTGATTGGACTTTGCAACAAAGTGGATATGTTTATAGTTTTTATGGTCCATTTGTTTCCAATGATAATTCTCAGTTCTATATGTCTAATAGTGATGCTCAAGGATCTGGCGGTACAACTTCAACGGAGTTAAAATCACCTGTATTTAGCACAATCGGATACTCTGTTGCTAATTTGAGTTTTTACCACTACTTATATTTTCCTACTACTGCAAAGGTAGAATATACTACTGATGGTGGAGCTACTTGGACAACAATTCAAACTTATACCACTACTCAAGGAGCGATTGCAGCTTTTGCTAATGCAAATTTATCTTTACCGGCAGCAATGCTCAATCAGCCATCGGTTCAATTAAGATTTAAATATGATGATTCTTGGGGTTACTTCTGGGCAATTGATAATGTTTCAATATCAGGTACACAAGTTGCTCCAATGGTTTGGTCACCAACAACTAACTTGTATACTGATGCTGCGGCAACTATACCATATACTGGTCAGAACTTGTCTACTGTGTATTTTAAAAATACAAGTCCAGCTTCATCTGTTACTTATACAGCAACTGCAACTTCACTTTTAGGTTGTGCTAGAGTAGCAACTGTGCCAGTTACGGTATACCAAACAGCTGCACCTACAGGTTTACAATTCTACCAGTTTTGTCCTACAGGTGGTGCAACAGTTACTAGTATGACTTCAGCTATCACTGGATCTAACATTAAATGGTATTCTACCTCAACAGGTGGAACAGCATTGGCTCCAACAACACCATTAACTCAAGGATACTACTGGGCGTCACAAACATTAAATGGCTGTGAAAGTCCAACTAGATTCTTAGTATTTGCAATTTCTAATGCAACTGCAGCTCCATCTAGTAGTCCTACTCAGCAGTTCTGTAATAGTGCAACTGTAGCTAACTTAACTGCTAACGGATCAAATTTACAATGGTATTCAACGGCAACTGGTGGTACACCTTTAGCTTCTACTACTGCTCTATCAACTGGTACTTATTATGTATCTCAAACATCAGGCGGTTGTGAAAGTCCTAGAACTGCAGTTTCAGTAACCGTAACCACAGTTCCAGCTCCAACAGGTGCTGCTACACAATCGTTATCATCTTTATTAACTTTAGGTGATATCGTAGTTACAGGTTCTAATATTACTTGGTATGCTTCTGCAGCAAATGCTGCTTCAGGAACTAACCCACTTCCGTCAACTCAATTGTTAGCTAATACTACTTATTATGCTACTCAAACAATCAACGGTTGTAGAAGTGCAACTAGTCTTGCGGTAACTATTACTACATTGGCAAATCAGGATTTTGATATGACTCAATTTACCTATTATCCAAACCCTGTGATCGACTTGTTGAATATTACCTATTCTCAGGACATGACAAGTGTGAAGGTGTTTAATATGATTGGTCAACAATTAATGAACAAACAGGTTAATTCTAACACGGTTCAAATTGATATGTCAAGTTATCCAAACGGTGCTTACTTCATTCAAGTAACTACTGAAAATGCAATGAAAACAGTTAGAGTAATTAAGAAATAATTCTAACACTAAATACTAAAAAACCCATTCACATTGTGAATGGGTTTTTTTATTTAGAAAAGGTAATTTTTTTATTCAAACTCTGATGTGAAAAATAACTGAACGTTTGGATATTTAGTCTGAGTCATTTGAATTGTAAAATCAGAATCTGCAAGAAATACCAATTGGTTGTATTTATCATGAGCTAGAAATTTTTGTTTGATACGTCTAAATTCTTTAAATTCTTCGCTTTTAGGATCATTTGGTTTTACCCAACAGGCTTTGTGAACGGGAAAATTTTCATACGTACATTTAGCACCATATTCATGCTCCAAACGATATTGAATTACTTCATATTGTAAAGCTCCAACAGTTCCAATTATTTTTCTATTATTCATTTCAAGGGTAAATAACTGAGCTACTCCTTCATCCATTAATTGGTCAATTCCTTTGTCCAATTGTTTGGCCTTCATTGGATCGGCATTATTGATATACCTAAAATGTTCCGGTGAGAAGCTTGGAATTCCTTTGAAACTCATTACTTCTCCTTCAGTCAAGGTGTCGCCAATTTTAAAATTACCAGTATCGTGTAATCCAACAATATCCCCTGGATAAGAAATATCTACTATTTCCTTTTTCTCAGCAAAAAAGGCATTTGGACTTGAAAATTTTAAATTCTTCTTTTGTCGAACATGGAAATAAGGTTTGTTTCTTTCAAAAGTTCCAGAAACAATTTTGATAAAGGCCAATCTATCTCGGTGCTTAGGATCCATATTGGCATGAATTTTAAATACAAATCCCGTCATTTTTTCTTCTTTTGGATCAACTAGTCGAGTTTCAGAATCTTTTGGTCTAGGTGATGGAGCAATTTCTACAAAACAATCTAATAATTCTCTAACACCAAAATTGTTCAATGCCGATCCGAAAAATACAGGTTGTAATTTTCCATTCAAATAATCTTCATGATTAAATTTCGGATAAACTTCATCGATTAATTCTAATTCTTCTCGAAGTCGATCAGCCGGTTTTTGACCTATAATTTTTTCTAATTCAGGATTAGTAACATCTGAAAAAGCAATTGTTTCTTCTATATTTTTTCTGCTGTCACCACTAAAAAGATTGATGTTTTGTTCCCAAAGATTATATATACCCTGAAAATCATATCCCATCCCAATTGGAAAACTCAATGGGGTAACTGATAATCCTAATTTTTTTTCTACTTCATCCATTAAATCGAAGGCATCTTTTCCTTCTCTATCTAATTTATTGATGAATACAATAATAGGAATATTACGCATTCTACACACAGAAACTAATTTTTCTGTTTGCTCCTCAACCCCTTTTGCAACGTCTATTACCACAATAACGCTATCAACAGCAGTTAAAGTTCGGAAAGTGTCTTCTGCAAAATCCTTGTGACCGGGAGTATCAAGAATATTAATTTTCTTATCACTGTAATTGAAAGCTAATACAGAGGTAGATACCGAAATTCCTCGTTGACGTTCAATTTCCATAAAGTCAGAAGTAGCTCCTTTTTTTATTTTATTGTTTTTTACGGCACCCGCTTCCTGAATTGCACCACCAAAAAGCAATAATTTCTCTGTTAAAGTCGTTTTACCAGCATCAGGGTGCGATATAATTCCGAATGTTCTTCTTCTTTCTATTTCTTTTATAAAGCTCATAAGTTTAGTTAATGGATTGCAAAAATACTATTTATTCAACAATTATTTCTAAATCAAGTTAAAGTCTATTTTATTTATGAGATTTATGTTAATAAATTTATGTTAATAGTACCCACGATAGTTGTATAATGTAATTGAATTGTTATTTTTGTGAGTTACAATTTATATCTAGCTACTGCTAATCAAATATTAAGTTAATTATTATTTTAAATGAAAATGAAACAATTGTTTTTTGGTATTTTATTATTTCTGAATGTAATCGGGTTTGCTCAAAATAGTTCGAAAGAAGTTTTATTTACTATTGACAATAAGCCCTATTTTACCGATGAATTTGTTAGAGTTTACAAGAAAAATCTGGATCTAGTTAAAGATGAATCACAAAAAGAATTAAATAATTATCTTGAATTATTTGTTGGATATAAATTAAAAATAAATAAAGCCTATAAATTAGGACTTCAAAACGGCACTTCTTACCAAAATGAATTGAAATCTTACAGAACTCAGCTTTCAAAAAATTATACCTCAGATTCAAAAGTAACAAAAGAACTTGTCGAAGAAGCTTATAAAAGATTTTTAAAAGAAATTAAGGCCTCTCATATTTTATTTTCCGTGGATGAAAATGCTACTCCTGAAGATACTTTAAAGGCCTATAAACAAGCTTTGGAGGTACGAAAAAGAGCAATTTCAGGAGAAGATTTTGGCAAATTAGCTGCTGAATTTTCTCAAGACCCATCGGCCAAAGACAATAAAGGCGATTTAGGTTATTTTACGGCATTTAGAATGGTTTATTCTTTTGAAACTGGTGCATACAAAACTTCAAAAGGAAGTATATCTTATCCGATACGCACTCGTTTTGGCTATCATTTAATAAAAGTTGTTGATATTCGAGATAATAGAGGAGATGTTATTGTAGCTCACATAATGATAATGAATCCTTCAGAAAAATCTGAAAACACCGATAATGTAGATAAAGGAATGAATACTATTCAAGATATTTATAAGAAATTGCAACAAGGGGAAAAATTTGAAGATCTGGCAAAACAATTTTCAGATGACAAATCTTCTTCTAACAAAGGTGGAGTATTAAATCGATTTGGTTCAGGACAATTAAGTTCAGAAGAATTTGAAAATGTAGCTTTCAATTTGACTAAAGATAACCCTATTTCAGAACCATTTAAAACTCAGTACGGATGGCATATTGTTAAATTAATTGATAAATTTTCAGTTAAATCAATTGATGAAATGCGTTCTGATTTAGAATCGAAAGTAAGTAAAGACGATCGTTCACGACTGATTACCGCTTCTATGAATGAAAAATTAAGAAAGAAATATAGTATAAAAAGAGATGATAAATTCTATTCTATAATTTTAAATACGGTAAGTAACGATATCTACGATGGGAAATGGGAAATACCTTCTGATTTAAAGGTATTCAATAAAAATTTAGTTACTATAAATGGCACTAAATCGCTAACGGGTTCGTCTTTTTTAAATTATGTGAAAGAACAACAAAAAAATAAAATCACCCTAAAACCAATTACTAAATTAATTGATAAGTTTTATCAAAGCTATATAGATCAGGAATTGTCTCAATATTATGATGATAACTTAGAGAAAGAGTTTCCAGAATTTTCTGCAGTTATGGACGAATATAGAGACGGATTATTACTATTCGATTTAATGGAAAAAGAAATTTGGAATAAATCAAAAACAGATACCCTAGGTTTAAAATCATTTTATGATAAAAATATAAGTAATTACCAATGGAAAAATCGTTTGGATGTAATTATCCTTTCTTCCACTAATATAGATATTATTAAAAAAGCATCTAAATATTTAAAAAATGATAAATCAGTTGATTTTATTAAAGAAAAACTAAATAGTAGGGAAGGTGCTGTAAATATAATGGCAAAAGCGGGTATTTTTGAAGAAGGAAATGAAGCATTGCCTAAAAATATAAAGTTTGAAACAGGAATTTCTGACATAATAAAAGAAGGAGAGTATTATTTTGTAACTAAAATAAATGCAACTTTGCCAGCCGGACCAAAATTACTTGATGAATGCAAAGGAAAAGCTATTAATGATTATCAACAATTTTTAGAAGACAATTGGGTAAAAGATTTAAAAAACGAATTTAAAATAGAAATCAACCAAGTTGTTTTTGATAGTATAAAAAAACAATTGAAACCATAACTTAACTAACCAAGTTAAATATAAATAATACAATAATAGCGATTAGAATTAACGGATAATGACAATAAAAAATATGAATATAAGATTTTTAAATAACCAGATAGCAATAATTTTTCTTTTTACAGTTATAGGTTTTTCTGCCAATGCTCAAGAAATAATTATTGAAAAACCTACAGATTCTGTCAAAGTTAAGCAACCTCAATCACGACAAAAAGTAGATGGAATCATTGCAACTGTAGGAGAATATATGGTTTTAGATTCTGATATTGATAAAGCTTATCTCGAAATTTCAAGTCAAGGAAATTCAATTAAGGACATTACAAGATGCCAAATGTTGGGTAAATTATTAGAAGATAAATTATATGCTCATCAAGCAATTCAAGACAGTATTATTGTAAAAGATGATGAAATTAAGAAAATGATGGAAGATAGAATCAACTACATGGTTGAACAAATTGGTTCTATGGATAAGGTTATTCAATACTATAAGAAAAATACCGAGGAAGAATTCAAAACTTACTTCTTTGATATACTTAAAGAAAATAAGTTGGCTGAAGACATGCAAAAAAAGATCATTGATGCAGTAGAAGTGACACCAGAGGAAGTACGAACTTTTTTCAAGAAAATTCCATTTACAGAATTACCAGTTTTTGGATCGGAAATGGAAGTTTCACAAATTGTGGTGACTCCTAAAATTACTGAAGAAGAAAAACAAAAAGTAATAGATAAACTCAAAGGTTTTAAAAAAGATATTCAGGGTGGAGCAAGTTTTTTCAGTAAAGCAGTATTGTATTCTGAAGATCCAGGTTCCCGATCTTCCGGTGGTTTTTACAAAATGACTCGAAAAACACCTTTTGTCAAGGAGTTTAAAGATGTCGCATTTAGCCTAGCTGAAGGAGAAATATCTGAGCCTTTTGAAACAGAATTTGGTTTTCATATTATATATGTAGAGAAAATTAGAGGTCAAGAAATTGATTTGCGTCACATTTTATTAATACCAAAGGTTTCAGAGGAATCTTTAAAAGCTGCAAAAGAAAAAATTGTACTGATTAAAAAAAGAATTGAAGATAAGGAAATTACATTTGCGGAAGCAGCAAGAACCTTGTCGGATGAAAAAGAAACTAGAGCAAATGGAGGGGTTTTAATTAATCCAAAAACACAAGACACTCGTTTTGAGCTAACTAAAATGGACCCTACACTTTATTCAAATGTTTCTAATTTAAAAGAAGGGGAAGTTAGTAATCCAATAGGAGAGGAGGATCAAACCGGTAAAAAGAAATTCAAACTTTTAACAGTAACTAATCGTATTAATGAGCACATGGCTGATTATGCAAAAGATTACATTAAAATAAAAAACTTAGCTTTAAAAGAAAAACAAATTAAAGCGATTGGAAAATGGTTTGATGAAAAAATTAAAGAAACTTATATTAAAATTAATGGTGAATACCGAGATTGTATTTTTACCAATAATTGGTTAAAAAAATAAAAATCCAAACCAAGTTGTAGATTATTAATCTAAATTCTATAAATAATAAAATGTCTGACGTAGAGGAAATTAATAAATTAGTTCAGAAGCGAAAAGAACTTAAAAAAGAAATTGCAAAAATAATTGTAGGTCAAGAAGAAGTTATAGATCAAATTGTTTTAAGTATTTTCTCAGGCGGTCATGCTTTATTAATTGGTGTACCGGGTTTGGCAAAGACATTAATGGTAAATACCATTTCTCAAGCTTTAGGATTGGATTTCAAGAGAATTCAATTTACCCCTGATTTAATGCCTTCGGATATTTTAGGAAGTGAAATATTAGATGAAAATCGTCAGTTTAAATTTATTAAAGGCCCAATTTTTTCAAATATAATTTTAGCCGATGAAATCAATAGAACCCCGCCAAAAACACAAGCCGCTTTATTGGAAGCCATGCAAGAAAGAGCAGTAACTATTGCAGGATACAACTACAAATTAGATTTACCTTATTTTGTTTTGGCAACTCAAAATCCTATTGAGCAAGAGGGTACTTACCCTTTGCCTGAGGCGCAATTAGACCGGTTTATGTTTTCTGTAAAGTTAGATTATCCAACATTTGAAGAAGAAGTTCAAGTGGTTAAAAATACTACTTCAAATTCTGATATTGTTGTAAATCCTTTGTTTAACTCTCAAGAAATTATCGATTTCCAACAGTTAATTAGAAGAATCCCTGTTGCTGATAATGTCGTTGAATACGCGGTAACTTTAGTTAGTAAAACAAGACCAGATAATTCACTTTCAAATGATTATGTAAAAAATTATATCGATTGGGGTGCTGGGCCAAGAGCATCGCAAAATTTAATTTTAGCCGCTAAAGCAAATGCTGCATTCAATGGTAAATTTTCACCCGATATTGAAGATGTGAAAGCGGTAGCAATTGGCATCTTAAGACATCGTGTAGTGAAAAATTATAAAGCCGATGCCGAAGGGATTTCAATTGAAAAAATAATTGAATCTTTATTATAATTGTATATTTTTTTATAAGAAAACCTCAAATTTAACCTAAAATTTGAGGTTTATTGCATTTATTAATTTAGAAATTAATAAAAATTTCGCCATTATTTATTAATTAGATAATATTTTATTTTTTTTTTGTTTTTTTAATAATATTTTGCTCAAATAATGCTATTTTATAAATAATAATCGGATTAATTCGTTGTTTTATTAAAATATCTTTAATATTAAATGTTATTGCTTAAATTTGTATTCAAAATAAACTAATATTTATTACCATGGCTTTTGATATTGAAATGATAAAAAAGGTTTACGACAATATGCCTTCTCGTGTAGACAAAGCAAGAGAAATAGTTGGAAGACCATTAACTTTAACTGAGAAAATTTTATATACCCATCTTTGGGAAGGAACTCCTTCTCAATCCTTTAAAAATGGGGTTGATTATGTAGACTTTGCTCCGGATCGTGTTGCTTGTCAAGATGCCACTGCTCAAATGGCTTTATTGCAATTTATGCATGCTGGAAAGAAAACAGTTGCAGTTCCTACAACAGTGCATTGTGATCACTTAATACAAGCCAAAGTTGGCGCTTCAACTGATTTGGCTGTTGCAAATTCTCAATCTAAAGAAGTCTTTGATTTTTTGTCATCTGTTTCTAATAAATATGGAATTGGTTTCTGGAAACCCGGTTCTGGGATTATTCACCAAATTGTATTAGAAAATTATGCATTTCCTGGTGGTATGATGATTGGAACCGATTCTCACACTGTAAATGCAGGTGGTTTAGGAATGCTTGCAATTGGTGTTGGTGGTGCAGATGCGGTGGATGTTATGTCAGGAATGTCTTGGGAATTGAAATTTCCTAAATTAATTGGAGTTAAACTTACAGGAAAATTAAACGGCTGGACTGCTCCAAAAGATGTTATTCTAAAAGTTGCAGATATCCTTACTGTTAAAGGCGGAACAGGTGCAATTATTGAATATTTTGGGGAAGGCGCAACTAATATGTCTTGTACTGGTAAAGGTACAATTTGTAACATGGGTGCTGAAATTGGCGCTACCACTTCCACATTTGGTTATGATGATTCAATGAGAAGATATTTAACGGCAACTGATCGTAAAGATGTAGTAGATGCTGCTGATAAAATAGCTGACTATTTAACTGCTGACCCAGAAGTTTATGCTAACCCAGAAAAATATTTTGATCAATTAATCGAAATTAATCTAAGTGAATTAGAGCCATATATCAATGGTCCTTTCACTCCTGATAGAGGAACTCCAGTTTCTAAAATGAAAGAAGAAGCAGCAAAAAATGGATGGCCTTTAAAAGTAGAATGGGGATTAATAGGTTCATGTACCAATTCATCTTATGAAGATATGGCACGTGCAGCTTCAATAGTTGAACAAGCTGTTGCAAATGGAATTTCCCCTAAAGCTGAATTTGGAATTAATCCAGGTTCCGAGCAAATTAGATATACAATCGAAAGAGATGGAATTATAGCCACTTTCGAAAAAATGGGTACTAAAGTTTTCACTAATGCTTGCGGTCCATGTATTGGTCAGTGGGATAGAACTGGAGCAGAAAAAGGAGAAAAAAATACTATAGTTCACTCATTTAACAGAAACTTTTCTAAGCGTGCCGATGGAAATCCAAACACCCACGCTTTTGTAACTTCACCAGAAATGGTTGCTGCATTAGCAATTTCAGGAGATTTGACTTTCAATCCAATCACCGATACTTTATTGAATGATAATGGAGAAGCTGTAAAATTATTACCACCAAATGGTGATGAATTACCAAAAAGAGGTTTTGATGTTGCTGATAATGGTTTCCAAGCTCCGGCTGCAGATGGCAGTAAAGTAGTAGTTGCGGTTTCTGAAACTTCAGATAGATTGCAATTATTAGCACCATTTGATGCCTGGGATGGAAAAAATTACACAGGTGCTAAATTATTAATTAAAGCATTCGGAAAATGTACTACCGACCATATTTCTATGGCAGGGCCATGGTTGAGGTTCCGCGGACATTTAGATAATATTTCAAATAATATGTTGATTGGAGCAGTAAATGCGTTCAATCAGGAAGCTAACAAAGTAAAAAATCAATTAACTGGTGCTTATGAAGCAGTTCCTGCAGTAGCAAGAGCATACAAAGCGGCTGGAGTACCAAGTATCGTTGTGGGTGATCAAAATTATGGAGAAGGTTCTTCAAGGGAACACGCTGCTATGGAACCTCGATTTCTTGGAGTTAAAGCGGTTTTGGTGAAATCTTTTGCTCGTATTCACGAAACAAATTTAAAAAAACAAGGTATGTTAGCGTTAACTTTTGCAAACGAGGCGGATTACGATAAAATTCAAGAAAATGACACTATCAATTTCTTAGATTTAGTAGATTTTGCTCCAGGCAAACCATTGTCAATTGAATTCGCTCACGAAGACGGATCTAAAGATGTTATTTTAGCAAATCATACCTATAATGAAAGCCAAATTGGTTGGTTTGTTGCTGGTTCAGCTTTAAACTTAATTGCTGCTGGTAAAGCATAAATTAATATTATAAAATAAAAAAAAAGCGCTGTTTTCATGGCGCTTTTTTTTGTTTATTGCCGAAAAATAATCAAAATCATATTATAGTTTTTTTGTTCACTTAGTTAAAAATCCTATCTTTAACCAAACCAAAAACCAAAATTATGCAAGATAACAACTCCGATGATTTTAAAAGAGAATTAGGACTATTAGATGGAACAATGCTAGTTGTGGGGTCCATGATTGGTTCAGGAATATTTATAGTAAGTTCAGACATGGTTCGGCAAGTGGGATCTGCAGGCTGGCTAATTGCAATATGGGGACTTACAGCCTTACTTACAATTGTTGCTGCAGTTAGTTACGGCGAATTGAGCGCTATGTTTCCAAAAGCAGGAGGTCAATATGTTTACTTAAAAGAAGCCTACGGAAAATTAATAGGATTTTTATATGGTTGGAGTTTTTTTGCTGTAATACAAACTGGAACAATAGCTGCAGTTGGGGTAGCATTTTCTAAATTTGCGGCCTATTTATATCCTCCTCTGAGTGAAAAAAATATCATCTTTGAAGCTGGAAATTTTCAACTCCATGCGGCTCAAATTGTTTCAATTATCACCATTGTTTTACTTACCTATGTTAATAGTCGTGGAGTGAAAAACAGTAAAATTTTACAAACTATTCTTACAATCATTAAAATTTTATCTCTTTTAGGCTTGGTTATTTTTGGATTTGTTTTAGGCGCAAAAACAGAGATTTGGAATGCCAATTGGACCGATGCGTGGGCTGTAAAATCATATGCAGTAGATTCAAACTCATGGATACCGATAAGCGGAATGGCTTTAATTGCTGCTGTTTCAGCGGCTTTAGTAGGATCTGTTTTTTCAAGTGATGCTTGGAACGGAGTTACTTTTATTGCCGGTGAAATTAAAAACCCAAAAAGAAATGTAGGATTAAGTTTGTTTTTAGGAACCCTAATTGTAAGTGTTATTTACATATTAGCTAATTTAATGTATCTGGCTGTAGTTCCACTTCAAGGAATTGCAACTGCCGAATCGGATAGGGTGGCGGTTGTCGCTTCGCAAAATATTTTTGGTGCTTCGGGAACCATAATTATTGCATTAATGATTATGATTTCAACATTTGCCTGTAACAATGGATTGATTATGGCAGGTGCAAGAGTTTATTATACCATGGCAAAAGATGGGTTGTTTTTCAAAAAAGCAGCTACTTTAAACGAGTCAAGTGTGCCTTCTTGGTCTTTATGGGCGCAATGTTTTTGGGCTTCAGCTTTATGTTTAACTGGAAAATATGGTGATTTATTAGATTTTGTTGTAATTATAGTGCTTATATTTTATATACTTACCATCTACGGGGTTTTTATTCTTCGTAAGAAAATGCCAAATGCCGATAGACCTTACAAAGCTTTTGGATATCCGTTTTTACCTTTTTTATACCTAATTATAGCATCCGCAATTTGTGCCGCTTTATTAGTTACAAAAACAAGTACTTGTGGTTGGGGTGTATTAATTATGCTAATTGGAATCCCGATTTATTACTTGATGAATAAAGAGAATTAAAGATAAAGTGGATTTATTTTATTCAAAATTGAAAAATCCGTTTTAGTTACGAAACTGATTTTTTTGTAAATTAAACAAAAAACTATTTATCTTTAATAGTAGGCGAAACGTCTTACTTTCGAAATATACTTTGCCAGGCGAATTACTTGGTGGCTGTAGCCATATTCATTATCGTACCAAATATATAGCACTATATTTTTTCCGTCTTCTGAAACTATTGTTGCATTACTATCATAAATTGAAGGCGCTGATGTACCGACAATATCTGAAGAAACCAACTCGTTATTGAGCGAGTATTTTATTTGCTCAACTAAATCACCTTCTAATGCGTATTTTTTAATAATAGCATTGATTTTAGAAATAGTAGTCGTTTTCTTTATCTCTAAATTTAAAATTACCAATGAACCGTTTGGAACAGGAACTCTAATCGCATTGGAAGTTAATTTTCCTGTAAGACTTGGCAACGCTTTTGCAACAGCACTTCCCGCACCAGTTTCTGTTATCACCATATTTAAAGCTGCAGCTCTACCTCGACGGTATTTTTTGTGCATATTATCCACCAAATTTTGATCGTTGGTATAGGCATGAATAGTTTCAATATGTCCTTTTACAACTCCTAGCGTATCCTCAATTACTTTTAATATTGGAGTGATCGCATTGGTTGTACAAGAAGCTGCTGAAAAAATATCAACATCATCTGGGTTGTATTGATTGTGATTTACTCCATGAACAATATTTGGCACTCCTTTTCCGGGCGCTGTTAGCAACACTTTTTGAGCACCCTTTGATGACAAATGACGTTTTAATGCTTCTTCAGTTGTATATGCTCCCGTATTGTCAATCACTAAAGCATCGTTTATTCCAAATTGAGTATAATCAATTTCTTCAGGACCGTTGGCTGTAATTATATGAACAGTAGTACCATTGATTATTAATGCATTATTTTTAACATCGGCAACTACTGAACCCATAAAATCTCCGTGAATAGAGTCGTAACGCAATAATGACGCTCTTTTTTCTAAAGTAACCGAATCGTTTTTGTCACGTGTAACTATAGCTCTCAATCTTAATTGTTCACCCTTACCCATTTTTATCATTAATTCTCGCGCAAGCAATCTTCCTATT
Source organism: Flavobacteriaceae bacterium (assembly GCA_009926065.1). GTDB lineage: Bacteria > Bacteroidota > Bacteroidia > Flavobacteriales > Flavobacteriaceae > Flavobacterium. The sequence continues at coordinate 17,073 of RFPP01000010.1, read as the reverse complement.
CTACCAAAACCATAAAGAACAACATCTTTAGAATTGATTTCCTCAGTATTCTTTATGTAATTTAATTTGTCAATTACAAACGCTTTTACATTATTATGTAGGTTATCATTTAAATGGTATTCATAAGTTAGTTTTCCGATATCTAATTTAGACGGTGGTAAATCCAATGATAGTATTGCTTTTGCAATTTCTACTGTATCAAATATTGAAATTGGTTTACCTACAAATTCACCTGCATATTCATGTAGATTAATGATTTCGCTTACATTTTTATCAATTAATTGATTTCTAAAAAGCACCATTTCTATTGATTTATCATACCATAAATCGCTGATTATTTTAATAAATTCTACTCCAGCTCTTCTTCTTTTGGCTTGAAATAATACTTCTTTTTCGTAGGATATTGTCATAATAATTAAACTAAATTTGAATTGTAAATTTGATTATTTTTTGCAAAAGTACCCATTTCAATCGATTTCGTAACTAGTTTTAATGTTAAATTTATTTTTTGAAATAAAAAAAAGTCGATTAATTAAAATCGACTTTTTTAAAAATTAAAGTAAGATGGTATTCTATAAAATTAAGCGGATCACTTGTCCGTTTACGGTGAGCATTTCAATTTGAACTGCTTGATTTTCATCTATGTTTGAAAGTGCTTTTGAAACGGTTTCTACATCAACAGCTTTAACATTGCCAATACTCAATATTATCCCTCCCTTAAGGTCATTTGCGTAAGCGCGCAATTTATCATTATCAATTTCTTTGATTTTAACTCCGTAGCTAATTCTGAATTTTTTCTTATCTGAAGACCCAATATTTTCTAAATCCAATCCTTTAAACTGAGTGTTAATTACATCGCTTTTAATTAATGTTACAGGAATCATTATTGTTTTATCATTTCTAATTATGGTTAATTGAACTTTATCATTTGGTCTTTTTGTATTAATATAACCATTCAATTCAGCATAAGAAGTGACCGGTTGGTTATCAATTTTCTTGATAATATCACCCTTTAATAATCCAGATTTTTCAGCTCCTGTATTTTTATTTACTCTTTTTATGTAAAATCCTTCGGTTTCTTTAATTCCTAGTTCTTTTGAAGTATTACTATTCAATTCACCACCTTCTATACCCAAAATACCTCTTTGAACATTACCAAATTCCATAATGTCTTCAATTATTTTACGAGCAATATTTGAAGGAATTGCAAATGAGTAACCCACATAAGAGCCTGTTTGCGATGAAATCATAGTGTTAATACCAATTAATTCGCCCCGAGTATTTACTAACGCTCCACCGCTATTTCCAGGATTTACCGCAGCATCGGTTTGAATGAAAGATTGTATTCCTGAGGTATCTAAATTTCTAGCTTTTGCAGAAACAATTCCAGCAGTTACGGTTGAAGTTAAATTATATGGATTTCCAACTGCCAAAACCCATTCTCCTACTTTCACTAGATCAGAATCAGCAAAGGTTGAATAGGTTAGTTTTTCGTCGGCATCAATTTTCAATAATGCGATATCCATTTTTGAATCGGTTCCAACCAATTTTGCTTTATATGATTTTTTGTTGTTTAAGGTAATTTCAATTTCTGAAGCATCTTTAACAACGTGGTTATTGGTTACGATATAGCCATCTTCTGAAATAATTACTCCGGAACCTGTTCCAATTTGTTCTTGTTGTTGAGCTCCTCTATATCCGTAAAAAAATTCCATTATTGGATTAGAAATAGAAGTGTAGGAAACGTTTTTTACGTGAACTACTGAGTGTACTGATTTGTCCGCTGCTTCAGTAAAATCAATTGCTTCAGATGATAACCCAACAGTTTTATCATAATTTTTTGGAGCAAGTGTAACCACCGAATCCCTATTTTTTGAAAAATAGCCATTACTATCAAATAATAATTTGTAAGCTCCAAGTGTAGTAGCACCGCTTATCAGTGATACTAAGAATAGATTTGAGAAATTTTTCATAGTTATTTAATTTATTTATAGTAAAAATAAAAAAGTATATTTTCTTAAAAAAGAGTTTAACGCTCGTTTAACAATGATTAACTTTTCATTAATAGTTTGTACTTTTGTAACAACAGAACATATTATGGAAATCAATTTTGATAAATACGAAGGTACAGGCAATGATTTTGTGATGATTGACAATCGCAAAGATTTCTTTCCTAAAAGTGATTTTAAACTTATTGCTCATTTGTGTGATAGAAGGTTTGGTATTGGAGCTGATGGTTTGATTTTGTTAGAGAATGATTTTGAAACTGATTTCAAAATGGTATATTTTAATTCTGATGGAAATCAAAGTACGATGTGTGGAAATGGAGGAAGATGTTTGGTAGCTTTTGCAAAAAAACTTCAGATTATCGATAATTCAACTTCATTCTTGGCTGTTGATGGAATACATCATGCTACAATTTCAGATGACAACAGAGTTTCTTTACAAATGAAAAACGTGGATTATGTAAACAGTCAGTCCAATTATACCTTTTTAGATACTGGTTCGCCACATCACATTGAAATGGTTTCATCAATTTCAAATCTGGATGTGAAATCTCAAGGAGCAGCAATTCGATACAGCGATTTATATAGTGCGGCTGGGGCCAATGTCAATTTTGTTGAACAAATAAGCGACGATATCTTTTCAATTCGAACCTATGAAAGAGGAGTGGAAGATGAGACGTTATCCTGCGGAACAGGAGCTACTGCTGTTGCTATTGCAATGAATTTTATAGGAAAAACTAATTCCAATTCAATTAAAATAAATGTTCAAGGTGGAAAATTAGAGGTCTCATTTGATAAAAAGGAGTCACTTTATTCCAATGTATTTTTAAAAGGACCAGCAACTTTTGTATTCCAAGGAAAAATTAATATTAAAAAATAATAATTTGATCACTTTAAAGGGAAAAACTATTTATTTACGCGCATTAGAACCTAATGATTTAGAGTTTATTTATGCTGTTGAAAATGACGAATTGGTTTGGGAAGTGAGTCATACTCAAACTCCCTATAGCCGTTTTTTGATTCGTCAGTACCTTGAAAATGCCAATCAAGATATTTATGAAGCAAAACAATTACGTCTGGCAATTTGTAATAATAATGATGATTCTGCCATTGGATTAATTGATATTTTCGAATATGATCCAAAAAATAATCGTGCGGGTGTTGGTATTCTTATTAAAGATAGTGAAAATAGAAGTCAAGGTGTTGGAACTGAGGCTTTAGATTTATTGATCAAATATACGTTTAGAAATTTGAATTTACATCAATTGTATGCAAATATCGCTACAGAAAACGAGGCCAGTATAAGACTTTTTACTAAATTTGGATTTGTAAATATAGGAATAAAAAAAGATTGGAATTTGGTTAACGGTATTTATAAAGACGAATCCATCTATCAATTAATAAATAATCAATATTAAAATATCAATTTTGAACATTAAAAAAATAATCACAATAGTTTCGGTTGTATTGATCACTGTACTACTAATTTATGGCATCAAATTGTACGGAGATATATTTTCTAAAAATACTAAGTTTAATGAAAATGAGCTTTACGTGTACATTCCTACCGATGCAAATTATCAAGATGTCAAAAAAATCATCACGCCTTATATTGATAATATGGATAAATTTGAAATGGTTGCCTCGAAAAGATCTTATATCAAAAATGTAAAATCTGGACGTTTCTTATTTAAAAAAGGAATGAATAACTACGAATTGATTACATCATTACGCAATAATATACCAGTAAAATTGGCTTTTAATAATCAAGAACGTATCGAAAATGTTGTTGGAAGGGTAAGTACTCAAATTGAAGCTGATAGTATATCTTTAATAAAAATTTTTAAAGATTCTACATTTTTAAAAGAAAATGGTTTTACAGAAGATAATGTAATAAGTATTTGTATTCCAAATACCTATGAATTTTATTGGAATACAAAAGCAGAGAAATTCCGTGATAAAATGATTAAAGAATATCGTAAGTTTTGGAATGCAGAAAGAAGTTCTCAAGCTCAAAAATTGGGTTTAACCCCCGTTCAAGTAATGACATTAGCGTCTATAGTTCACAAAGAAACGGTGAAAAAAGACGAAAGACCAAGAGTAGCAGGAGTTTATTTGAACAGATTAAGATTAGGAATGTTACTTCAAGCAGATCCAACAGTAATATTTGCAAAGAAAAAGAAATTAGGAAACTTTGATATGGTTATTAAAAGAGTTTTTTCTAATGATTTAAAAATTGATTCCCCTTATAATACTTATTTTTATAAAGGTTTACCGCCAGGACCTATTGCAATGCCTGATATAACCGCAATAGAAGCTGTTTTAAAACCTGAAAAACACAATTATATCTATTTCTGTGCCAGCGTCACCCGATTTGGATATCATGAATTTGCGGTTAATGAAAGTGATCACGAAGTGAATAGAACCAACTACATTAATTGGTTAAGAAAACAAATTCAAATTAGTAAATCTAAATAGAAAAATATCTTCATTTCTTTCAATAAATCAAGATTTAAACATATATAACTATCTGAAAATCAGATTTATTATTTTTTATGTATATTTGTCCCGTAGAAATTTCTTAAATAATACTGATTTATTATTTCAGTATTGATGTTATATAAATTTATTATTATTTATTTATTTATATTGTTTTGCATCGTTAAGAAGAAAACTAATATATGTTAAAGAAAGGACTTTTTTATTTTGTATTGATTGGAATAGTCGCTTTTATGAGCTCAGGTTTTAAAAACGGAAAATTTGAGAAATACGATTGGTTTCACATCGATTCAAATAAAATAATGAGTTATTCATTACCTTCACTAGAGAATAAAGATTATTTAAATAGAAAAATTCCATTTACAGGTAATTTTTTTATTGGTTATAAGGAAGCAATCGCTTTCAGAGAATCCCAAGGAAAATATAGAAAAATCAATTCCATAGGTTACATGGGTAAGTATCAATTTGGTACAGAAACGCTCAGAACTATAGGTATTTATGATAGTTTAACGTTTTTAAATGACCCTAAATTACAAGAAAAAGCATTTGTTGCCTTACTTTCTAAAAATAAGTGGGAATTGAGAAAAGAAATTGAAAGGTTTGAAGGTCAAATAGTTGGAGGTGTTCGAATCACTGAATCTGGATTATTGGCTGCTGCCCATCTTGGTGGTGTTGGTTCTGTTAAAAGATTTTTAAGAACCAATGGTTCTCGTAAGTGTAGAGATGTCAATGGAACGTCAGTTAAATCATATATGAGAGAGTTTGGTGGATATGAAACTACGGGAATTAAACCAAATAGAAATCCAAAGGTAAAATAATAAAAAAAAATCCACGTTTTACGTGGTTTTTTTGTGTTACATTTTATGAATAATGAATATAGTTGGTCGATTGTGTAAATCTATTTTTGTTTTTTTCCAATTCATCACTCGCATCGTCTTAATATACTCTGTAGGTAAAGTGAGGTCACAAGCCACACATAAATGCGTTTCAGGATGAAGCGAACTTAGAATATCTTCCAACATTTTATTATTTCGATAAGGAGTTTCAATGAACAACTGGGATTGGTTTTTGGTACTTGATAACTTTTCAAGATTTTTTAGCGTCGCTCTTTTCTCACTAGCATCTATAGGAATATAACCGTTGAAAGCAAAACTTTGTCCGTTCATTCCAGAGGCCATAATCGCTAATAATATGGATGACGGTCCAACTAATGGAATCACTTGAATTCCTTTTTCGTGTGCTAATTTAACTATAACTGCACCAGGGTCAGCAACTCCAGGGCATCCTGCTTCCGACATAAGTCCTACGTTTTTTCCTTCCACACAGTCTTGAATCATTTTTTTGTATTCAGAATCCTGAGTGTGTTTGTTTAAAATGCTTAAGTTTAAAGAGGCTTGTACTTTCTCCGGACAAATACTTTTTATGAATTTCCTAGCGGTTTTTTCGTTTTCAACAATGTAATAATCTAATAATTCAATGGTTCTTTTTATGGTTTGAGGAAGCACATCAAATGGATTTTCAGTTTCTCCAAGAGTTGTAGGAATTAGATATAATTTTCCTAATTGAGCCATTTATTATTGATTATGGTTAAGTATGTTGAGATTTTAATTTATTTGCAATGATTTCACAAGTAGAATCAAGCATTTCATAAACAATGTCAAAACCGTTTTCCATTCCAAAATAAGGATCGGGAACTTCTTTTATTTCGTCTACGTATTTTTCTGAAAGAATTAATTTGACTTTACTTCGATGTTTTTCATTTTCAGTTAAAGCAATTACATTTTGATAATTACTTTTATCCATTACATATATATAATCGAAGTTTTCAAAATCTGACAGGGTAATTTGTCGACATTTTTGGTTGGATATATCGAGGCCATTTTTTTTACAAACAGCAATAGATCTCGGATCGGGCTGGCTTCCGATATGCCAATTTCCAGTTCCGCAAGAATCTACAATAAAAATATCTTTAGGAAGTTTAGAGGATAAAAGTCCTTCTGCAATTGGCGATCTGCAGATATTTCCCAAACAAACCATTAAAATTTTAATGGGCATTTATAAGGATAATTTCTTGTGAATGTCTTCCATGTATTTTTTGAACTGCTTGTCTGTTGCTACAAGATTATCAACAGTTTTACAAGCATGTAATACAGTAGCGTGGTCGCGATCTCCAATTTGAGAACCAATATTTGCTAACGAAGCTTTAGTGAATTTTTTTGCAAAAAACATAGCTAATTGTCTAGCCTGAACTACATGACGTTTTCTGGTTTTAGATTGTAATGTTTCTAAATCCAATTGAAAATAGTCGGATACTGTTTTTTGTATATAATCGATAGATACTTCACGTTTAACATTTTTAACAAATTTCTCTACAACTTGTTTTGCTAAATCTAGAGTTACTTCTTTTTTGTTAAATGACGATTGTGCAATCAATGAAATCATTGCTCCTTCAAGTTCACGAATATTTGTTTTTATATTTCTAGCCACATATTCTATGATTTCTTCAGAAATATCCACTCCATCACGATAAAGGATGTTTTTCAAAATTGAAATTCTAGTTTCATAATCAGGTTGGTGCAATTCCGCAGAAAGGCCCCATTTAAAACGAGAAAGTAATCTTTGTTCAATATCTTGCATATCAACAGGAGCTTTGTCAGAAGTCAAAATTACCTGTTTTCCATTTTGATGTAGATAGTTAAAAATGTGGAAAAACACATCCTGAGTTCCAGTTTTTCCAGAAAGGAACTGAACGTCGTCAATAATCAATACATCTATTAGTTGGTAGAAATGTATAAAATCATTTCTGTTATTTTTCTTTACAGAGTCGATATACTGTTGTGTAAAAATTTCAGCAGAAATATATAAAACTGTTTTTTCTGGATATTTATCTTTTATTTCAACACCGATAGCATGAGCTAAATGAGTTTTTCCCATTCCAACCCCACCAAAAATCAATAATGGGTTGAAAGAGGTTCCTCCCGGTTTATTAGCAACAGCCATACCTGCAGAACGAGCTAATCGATTAGAATCTCCTTCAAGGAAATTTTCAAAACTGTAATTTGCATTAAGTTGAGATTCTATTTTTAGATTTCTAATTCCTGGAATTACAAATGGATTTTTCAATTCAGGGTTTAGGTTCTTAAATGGAGCATCTACCTCTTGAGTTTTCATCGGGCTTCTGTGAGCGCTTGGCAATTGTTCCATAAATGGTTGTTTATTGCCATAAGTGTTTTCCATCTTAATTTTATAAAGTAACTTTGCGTTTTTACCAAGTTCTTTTGTTAGTGCAACTTTTAATAACTTTACATAATGTTCTTCAAGCCATTCGTAAAAAAACTTACTTGGAACTTGAATATACAGCGCGTTATCAGTAAGTTCTACTGATTTTATTGGTTCAAACCAAGTTTTGTATGCTTGGTCTTGAATATTATCCTTAATGAATGCTAAACAATTTTCCCAGACTGATTGCGCAGTTTTACTCATAGTGATTAAAAAGTTATTGTTTTATTATGTTACAAAAAATAACGGATAAGGGATACTTATTTTTTGGACTACAAATATGTGATAATAAATCGTTAAAAAAAAATTTTTTTTAATTAATTTTTTTAAAATTTTTGTTGTATATAACACCCTTTATTTTTTTTTAATTTTAAGATACATTTAAAATGCAAAAACATCAAATACAAGTTCGAGTTCGTTATTCTGAAACAGATCAAATGGGAGTGGTTTATCATGGAAATTATATTCCATATTTTGAAATTGGTCGAGTGGAATGGCTTAGAAATAAAGGAGTTAATTATAAAACATTGGAAGAAAGTGGAATCGCTTTGCCGATAGTTTCAATGAATATAAACTATAAAAAACCAGCTTATTATGATGAATTATTAACAATATCAACGACCTTCAAAAGCCAATCTTCGGTTAAAGTAGAATTTGATTGTGAAATTCATAATGAAAAAAATGAATTGTTAACAACTGCTCATTTCATTCTGGTATTTGTAGAATTAGCAACTGGCAAACCAATTAACCCTCCTGATTATTTGAAGGATATTTTATCAAAGCCTGATTAATCTAATTTTATATACCAAAAAGTCGATAAGAGCATTTGCTATTTCGGTTAATCGAAAAAAGTTTTTTTTATTATTATTTTGGAACTGCAAAACTATTATTAGGTTTTCAATCTTTGTTGCTCCTAGACTTAATTTTTATTTTTTTTTAATATCTTAAAAGTTAGCTTTTACTTTATGTTTTTTTAATTGGTCAAGTTAACTTTACATCATCTGCACAAGTTGAAGAATCTCATGAATAATAAAATTTCATAGTTTTTTTCTTTTGTAGTAATTTTTTTCGTTACGATTTTTAGCATTTATCAATGACTAATAATTCCAATAATTATAATTTTATTATTTTAAATAATTCAATAACGTCTTCTTTGCCTTTTTGCAAATGCCAAACTTTCAATCCTGTTTTTTTTGCACTTTCTATATTATTGAAATTATCATCTACAAAAAGTGTTTTTAGAGGAGTTAAATTATTTTCTTTAATTACAAATTCGTAAATCATAACGTCAGGTTTTCTCATGCCCAAATCAAAGGAAAAATAAACCTTTTCAAAACAATTGTAAAATTGATTGTAAAATTCATTTCCATAGCGCTCTTTAAAGTGATTGATGTGAATAGAATCGGTGTTGCTCAATAAAAAAAGTTGGTATTTTTGCGACAATTTTTGTAAAAATTCTAATCTATATTTTGGAAAATCCAATAAAACTGCATTCCAAGCCTCAAGTAATTCTTCTTGTGTTGCATTTGGAACTAATTTATTTAATCCAAATAAAAAATCATTTTTCGTAATTACACCCTTTTCAAAATTAATATTTAAAGAATCAATTTCTGAATTCCAATTTTCTAATCCAAAATTTTTTAAAGCAGTTAGAGTTGCTTCTTTATCAAGATTGATAAATACATCGCCAAAATCAAAAATAATAGTATCAATCATCATTTCTGTAGGTTAATAAAACATCTTTTTTCAGATACCTTTTGGAGTTAATGGCTTTTTTAAATTCTGGAGCTTTTGTTCCATCATGTAATTTGATTTCACCAACAAAAACTCTTGCTTCATCCCAAATATTGGCATCTATAAATGATTGAATTGTTTTTCTACCACCTTCAATTATAATCGATTGGATATTATTTTCATACAATTTTTCAACTATAGTTTGTGTAGAATTAATATCGAAATCTATTTTAATATTTTGATTAGTTTCTGAATTTGAAGTCATTTCCTTATTAGAAAAGACAATTGTTTTAGCTTGACCATCAAATACTTTTTTCGCTGGATCTATATTATTTTCTTTGTCAATTATGATACGAATTGGATTTTTTCCAGTCCAATCTCGAACTGTAAGTGACGGATTATCATTGATTATTGTTTGGGTTCCTACAAGAATTGCCTGCTCTTCACTTCGCCATTTATGAACCAGTTGACGTGAAAATTCATTTGAAATCCATACCGGTTTTTGTTCGTCTTTATTTTTTGGACTAATAAATCCATCGGAGCTTTCAGCCCATTTTAATATAATAAATGGTCTTTTTTTTCTATGAAATGTAAAAAAACGCTTGTTGAGTTCGTTGCATTCTTTTTCTAATATTCCGAATGTAACATTTACTCCTGAATTTTTTAATTTTTCAATACCATTTCCTGCCACTTTACTATTAGGGTCTATTGTACCTATTACCACATTAGGAATTTTATATTTCATAATTAAATCGGCGCAAGGTGGGGTTTTCCCAAAATGACTACAAGGTTCTAAATTAACATAAAGAGTTGATACAGAAAGCAATTCTTTGTTTTTAACAGATTCAATAGCAATTACTTCAGCATGAGCTTCTCCCGATTTTTTATGCCATCCCTCGCCAATAATTTTATTATCATATACAATAACACAGCCCACAAGAGGATTTGGGTAGGTGGTTCCTAATCCATTTTTGGCTAATTCTATACACCTTTTTAGATATTTTTCTTGTATCTTCACATCGCAAAAATACGATTTAAAAGTAATATGGAAAACATAAGAATTAGAGAAATCCAAAAGCAGGACAATGCCCAAATGGCAGCAATAGTGAGAGATGTATTAATGGATTTTGGTGCCCCAAAAGTAGGCACGGCTTATGCAGATCCATATTTAGACACCTTGTTTGAAGTTTACAATATTCCACGAGCTATCTATTTTGTGGTTGAAAATAATGGTAAAATTTTAGGCGGGGCAGGAATAATGAAATTAGAAAATGCTTTAGATTCCATTTGTGAACTTCAAAAAATGTATTTCCTACCTGAAATTAGAGGGCTTGGCCTAGGAACAAAATTGATAAATTTATGCCTCGAAAAAGCCGTTGAATTTGGTTTTGAATTTTGTTATATTGAAACCATGACCTACATGGATGCTGCTCAGAAATTATATCGAAAAGCAGGATTTGAATATTTAGACAAACAAATAGGAAATACAGGGCATAATTCTTGTGAAGTTTGGATGCTAAAAAAACTTAAATAGTGATTAAAATAAAAGAATATAAAAACAGTTTTATAAATTCACTGTTGCCATTTTATGATAAAATGGAAGCCGAGAGTTTCTTTTATTTGATATTAGAAAGTCGTAATCAAATAAAGAGAGTTGATCTTGCTTTGGATGTTGATAAAGAATTTTCAGAAGATGAAATTTCAAATTGGAATATAATTTTAGAAAAGTTAAAACGTCAAATTCCTGTACAATATATATTAGGTACAACCGAATTTTATGGTTCAAAATTTTTAGTTGATGAAAATGTATTAATTCCTAGGCCTGAAACAGAAGAGTTGGTTGATTGGATTGTAAAATTAAATAGCAATTTATCCAAAACACAGATTCTTAAAATATTAGATATAGGAACTGGAAGTGGGTGTATTGCTATATCATTGGCAAAGAACATTTTAAATTCAGAGGTTATTGCAGTTGATATTTCCGAAAAGGCATTGGCTATAGCCCAAAAAAATGCGATTTCAAATAAAGTTAAAGTTACTTTTTTACAAAAGAACATTTTAGAAACCAATCATTTAGATCATAAATTTGATATTATAGTTTCCAATCCGCCGTATGTAAGAAAACTTGAAAGGGCTGAAATTAAATCTAATGTATTGGAAAACGAACCGCATTTGGCGCTATTCGTTTCAGATAATGATCCGTTAATTTTTTATAAGAAAATTGCTGAGTTGGCATTTGCTCATTTAAATCCAAACGGACAATTATTCTTTGAAATCAATCAATATTTAGGCAAAGAAACTCAAGATTTATTGGAATCTATAGGATTAAAAAATATCGAACTCCGAAAAGATATTTATGGTAATGACAGGATGATTACCTGTAATTTACATTGATTATTCGTACCTTAATGCTTCTATTGGATCTAATTTAGATGCTTTCAATGCTGGGTATGAACCAGATACCACCGCAACAATAAATGTGGTTATTGTGGCCGCAATCACTGCCCCCCAAGGAATTACAAAACTAAAATCTATTGCATTAGAAATTCCATAACCTATTAATATTCCGAAGATAATTCCTATAATTCCACCTAACTGACCAATAATTAATGTTTCAATAAAAAACTGGAATGCAATGGTTCTTCTTTTAGCTCCTAATGCTTTTCGAACGCCGATTTCCCTTGTTCTCTCAGTTACTGAAACCAGCATAATGTTCATCAATGCAATAGAGGAACCAAATATGGTAATAATACCTATAATCCATGCCGAGGCACTTAAAACCCCCGTCATTTCAGCTATTCTGTTTATTAAATCGTCACTTCTTGACACACCAAAGTTATTTTCCTGGACCGGATTTAATTTTCTAATTCGACGCATTATATTTATAGAGTTATCAATTGCTTCGTCTAACAAAGTTTCTTTCGCTACCATAATACTCATGGAATAATTGATATTTGGCGCTGTGAATAAAGACCTAGCTACCTGAATTGGAATTAAAACCCTTAAATCTTGACTATTGCCAAATGTTGATCCTTTTTCTTTCAAAACTCCAATTACTTTAAATTTTGCACCACGAATTGAAATTATTTTATTTATAGGATTGACATCTTTAAATATTCCTTTTTCAAAATCTGAACCTACCACACAAACATAGGCGTTGTTATCAATGTCAAAACCAGTAAAGTTCCTTCCTAATGTAGTTTCTAAACCCGAATTCATAAGAAAATGTTCGTCAACCCCAACAACAGAAATTTCTGGATCTGTTTTTTCAGATTCAAATTTTACTTCTGCTCTAGTTGTTGCTACAAATGAAAGTGAGGTTTCGGTGAACGGGTATTTGTAAGTTTCTTTGAAAGCTTTGGCTTGAGGCCAAGAAATAATTGGGTTAATTTTTTCAACTTCGCTACCACCTCTTCTTCGGGTACTGGTTTCATATTGATTAATGTTGAAAGTATTAGAACCCATTGAGGCAAAATTGGAGGATAGTGTATTTTTTAAAGCAGAAACCACTGTCAAAATACCTACTAATGCAGTAATTCCAATTGCAATTATCAATATAGTAAGTATAGTTCGCAATAATTGTGTACGAATTGAACCAAGTGCAATTCGTATATTTTCGATAGTTAATTTGTACATCATTTTTAATTTGTCACGAAAATACAATTTTTGTTACAAGTTTGCTTTAGAACTATAATTATTTAGTATAAAAATATGATATTTGCATAGAGAAAATTAAAATTTTATAATTTAGATTATAAATTTGATTTTAATAATTATTTTTAGAAGTCTCAATTATAAAAACTACAAACTAAAAATCTGCTATTAATATGGCTCAAAAACCCAGTATTCCAAAAGGTACACGTGACTTTTCCCCTTCAGAAGTTTCAAAACGTCAATATATTATTTCGATTATAAAAAGAAATTTTGAAAAATTCGGATTTCAACCAATTGAAACACCGTCATTTGAAAATTCTGAAACTTTAATGGGAAAATATGGTGAAGAGGGTGACCGATTGATATTCAAAATCTTAAATTCTGGGGATTATTTGGCTAAAGCTAATCAAAGTGCACTTGAAAATAAAGACAGTAGTAGGTTAACTTCAAGTATATCAGAAAAAGCTCTTCGTTATGATTTAACGGTTCCTTTTGCACGCTATGTTGTACTACACCAAAACGATATTGAATTCCCATTTAAAAGATACCAAATCCAACCGGTTTGGCGTGCTGATCGTCCACAAAAAGGCCGTTTCAGAGAATTTTATCAATGTGATGCCGATGTGGTAGGTTCAAAATCGTTATGGCAAGAAGTCGAATTAATTCAATTGTATGATGCTGTTTTTACAGAATTAGGTTTGAATGGAGTAACAATCAAAATCAATAATAGAAAAATTTTATCTGGAATTGCTGAGGTAATTGGTGCTTCTGATAAGTTAATTGACTTTACCGTTGCATTAGATAAACTGGATAAAATAGGGGAGGACGGAGTAAAAACAGAAATGCTTGAAAAAGGAATTTCCGAAATGGCAATACAAAAGTTACAACCTTTATTCAATTTTACGGGATTGATATCTGAAAAAATTGAAAAATTAGCTTCACTTTTAGCTTCTTCATCAGAGGGAATGAAAGGAATTGAAGAACTAAAATTTATTTGCGAGAAGGTTTCAGAATTAAGGTTAACCAAATCCATTATAGATTTAGATGTTACTCTTGCTCGAGGATTAAATTATTACACAGGTGCAATATTTGAGGTGGTTCCTCCAAAAGAAATTTCAATGGGATCTATTGGTGGCGGCGGAAGATATGATGATTTGACTGGAATTTTTGGTTTGAAAGATGTGAGTGGAGTGGGAATATCATTTGGCTTAGACCGAATTTATTTGGTAGTTGAAGAATTGAATTTATTTCCTGAAACAGTAACTTCAACTTCGAAAGCTATATTTATCAATTACGGAGAAAAAGAGGCTTTTTATTCTATGAAAGCGATTACTAAATTACGTAATTTTGGAATTAATGTAGAATTATATCCGGATGCTGTGAAAGTTGGAAAACAATTTCTGTACGCCGATAAAAGAGCAATTAAATTTGCAGTTATTGTTGGTGAAACAGAAATGAACGAGGATAAATTTGCCTTAAAAAACTTGGTTTCTGGTGAACAAGTAACATTAAATTTTGAAGAATTAAAAAACGCACTTATTAATAACTAATTAAAAACAATTTTTATGAAAAAAGCATTTCTAAAAAGTATATTATTTATTGCTGTATTCGGTTTATTATTTTCTTGTAATCAAAAAGTGGGATCAGAATCGGCCTCTAATTATTTTACAGACACCGAAACAGGAGTTAAAACAGGCGGAATAAAAGTGGTAACCATTTCAACTCCAAAAGGTGATTTTAAAGTTTGGACAAAGAAAATTGGAAACAACCCAAAGATAAAAATTTTACTATTAAACGGTGGTCCGGGTGCAACACACGAATATTTTGAGTGTTTTGAAAGTTACTTGCCAAAAAAGGGAATAGAGTTTATATATTACGATCAATTAGGATGTGGAAATTCTGACAATCCAAATGATGAAGCTATGTGGGATTTAGCGCGATATGTTGAAGAGGTAGAGCAAGTACGAGTAGCACTGGGATTGAACAAGGATAATTTTTATTTACTTGGACATTCTTGGGGAGGAATTTTAGCGATGGAATATGCTATGAAATATCAAAACAATTTGAAGGGTTTAATAATTTCTAATATGATGTCAAGTGCTCCTGATTATGGAAAATATGCGGAAGACGTACTTTCAAAACAATTCAAACCTGAAGTTCTAAAAGAAATACGTGAAATTGAAGCTAAAAAAGATTTCGCAAATCCGAGATATATGGAATTGTTAATGCCAAACTTTTACGCTGAGCACATTTGTAGAATTCCCCTTCAAAATTGGCCAGAGCCTGTGAACAGATCATTTTCTAAAATGAATCAATCACTTTATGTAACCATGCAGGGACCAAGTGAATTTGGAGTGTCTGGAAAATTAGAAAAATGGGATCGTTCTCCAGATCTAAAGAAAATTTCAACTCCTACACTTGTTATAGGTGCTAAAAATGATACGATGGATCCTAAGCACATGGAATGGATGTCTACTCAATTCCAAAACGGTAGTTATTTATTTTGCCCTAATGGAAGTCACATGTCAATGTATGACGATCAAGAAACGTATATGGGCGGTTTGATTAATTTCGTAAAAGGCGTTGACGAAGGTCAAAAGAAAATTAAGTTATAAGATTTATATTATTGTAAACATGAAAAAGATAATATATAGAAATGGATTATTAGGTGGATTATTTGTATCTACAACGATGATAATTACCACGATATTTATGAAGGCCAATCCTGGTGCTGAACCAAATATGTTTTTGGGATTTTCAAGTATGTTTTTGTCTTTCTTATTTGTAATAATAGGAATTAAGCAGCAAGAATCATTAAAGGGATTGGAGAATAGTTTTTGGATTTCATTTAAAACAGGTTTACTTATTTCTGCGATAATTTCAACAATTTATGTTTTAGTGTGGCTGGTTATTTATTATAATTTCTACCCGGAATTTATGGAGAATTACAGCAATATCATACTTAAAAGCACAAAGCCTGAAGAGCTTGCTGCTAAAACTTTGGAAATGGAACAAATGAAAGTGGCCTACAAAAATCCATTTGTTGTAATTTTATATACCTATTTTGAAGTTTTTCCTCTCGGGATTTTAGTATCATTAATCACACCAACGTTAACATTGGTTAAACAAAAAACAAAAAAATAATTATAAATAATCATTTCATAAGGTAATATGTTATATTTTTGATTAATTAAAAAAAAATCAATTTAATAATAAAAATTATGAAAAAAATTATTTTACTAGGCTTCTTTATGTTAACTATTGGAGCGCAATCGCAAACATTTAAGTATAAAATCGTTACTTCAATTGAGTCTATTGTTCCTGGAGGAATTGGTAGATCTCGAATTATTGAAAACGGAACAGAAGTTGATTATACCCAATTTACTACTATCAGATCTAAAGAGGGAAAAGAAAAAACGGATAAAGACAGAAGTGATGTAAAAATTGACGATTTAAAAGAATCTACTTTGGTCAATTTTTACAGTTTTGTTGGTATTAACTTTCAAAATATCGCTTCAAATGATGCTATGATAACTTCTATGTTAAATAAATACAGCAGTGAAGGTTGGGATTTATTTAGTATTGTGAGTGGTGTAGAAAGTGATGCTGGTAAAGGAGATGGAGACGGTATTTTTATCACTAGATATATTTTTAGAAAAAAATAACTTCTAAATTTTTTAAAAAGCCCCAACCAAAGTTGGGGCTTTTTTTATAAAATATATTATACTAATAAGTTGAATTAATATTTATACATTAAAAAAAAAATCAAACATCACATTTTTTTTCAAAGAACAATTGAATAACAGAAATTGTATGTTTTAACCTTGTTAGTTTTGATAATTTGAATAGTATATAAACGACTTTAAACAAATTATTCTAAATAATTTATATAATACATAAA
>RFPP01000009.1 GCA_009926065.1 Flavobacteriaceae bacterium | reverse complement strand
ACAGATTTGGTTTTGGTTGATGAAATTGGAGATCGAATTGCTCAAAGTGTTATTGACTTTTTTGAAAATCCTTCAAATCAATCAATTATTACGGAATTAAAAGCACATGGAGTCCAATTTGAAATCGTAGAAAAAGAAAATCCTAATGCTACTAATAAATTAGAAGGAAAAATATTCGTGGTTTCCGGAGTTTTTGAAAAATTTTCTCGCGAAGAATTGAAAAATTCTATTGAAGATAATGGTGGAAAAGTGGGAAGTTCAATTTCGGCTAAAACTCATTTTGTGATTGCTGGAGATAATATGGGACCTGCAAAACTTGAAAAGGCAAATTCATTAAAGATCCCAATTATTTCAGAAGATGATTATATTGATATGTTAAAATAGTTATTTATTAGATGATAATACTCCTTCCGTTATGGGATTTTGATTTATCATTATCAAAATAAAAGTCAATTCTACCCATATTAATTCCGTAGCATCCTGCTTGATTTACAATCACTTCTTTCCCCTCACTATTTTTTAAAATAGTTGGTTTTTCTAAGAAAGTATGAGTATGACCGCCAATAATCAGGTCGATATCTTTGGTTAAAGTAGCTAATTTCACATCTGAAATTTTTTCTTTCTCGTCGTTATATTTATAACCCAAGTGGGAAAGGCAAATAACAAGATCACATTTTTGTTCGTGTTTCAAAAAACGAGATAGGTCTTGAGCAATTTCAACAGGATTTAAATATTTAGTTTCTTTATAGTTTCTGCTATCTACAAGCCCTGCCAGTTCAATTCCTAATCCGAAAATTCCAACTTTTATTCCGTTTTTATCAAAAATCTTGAATTGTTTTGTTTTTCCTTGTAAAACAGTATTGGTGAAATCATAGTTTGACGTAACAAAATCAAATGTTGCGTTGTGCATTTGAGAATAAAATCCTTCAATCCCATTGTCAAAATCATGATTTCCCATTGTTCCAAGGTCGTATTTCATCATACTCATTAATTTTAACTCAAGTTCGCCACCGTAATAATTAAAATAAGGAGTTCCTTGAAAAATATCACCGGCATCTAATAATAGTAAATTGGGATTTTCTTGTCTAATATTCTCAATTATTGCAGCTCTCCGGGACACGCCACCCATATTTGCATTTCTTGGGTGATCCGCCGGAAAAGGATCGATGTAACTGTGAACATCATTGGTGTGAAGTATAGTTAGATGCTTAGTGTCTAAGGATTTAAAACTACTAAATGATAATCCTAATCCTGCTAAAGCTGTAGTTGCGGCTGTTTTTTGTATAAATTCTCTTCTTTTCATTGTCTTACTTATTAGGTATATTTCAAATAGTTATTCTAAAATTATTCTTTGATCTCTAGTTGAAGTTATCGTTTTTGTTTCTTTAAAATGATCAATTAAGATATTTCTCAACTTATAATTTATATCGTATTTTTCAATTCCTTTTTTAAAGAAGTTCATTTTGTCACCTCCATTTGAAAGATAGTCAGAAGTAATTACATAATATAATTTATTTGTATCTAATGGTTTTCCTTGAATAAGGATATTAATAGGCTGATTAGATTTAGAAATTGTAAATTGAATACCTGATAATGGATGGGGTTTATTTTCAGCGATAAAGTAGTTTAACATTTCAATAATTTGTTCTCCCTTTAAACCCACAACAATTGCGGTATTTTCAAAAGGCATAATCTCAAAAGCAGTTTTCAGGCTTACATTTCCTTTTGAAATAATTGATCTTATACCGCCATTATTTAATAAACATAGATCCAATTGTTTTTTTTCTCTTGAGCTAAAAATAGTATTTCCTCTTTGTAAAGTTATATCAGCAAGTAGATTGCCAATTGTAGTTTGGTATTTTCCTGATTTATCTAATGTTTCTGGTGCATATGAAACAGGAGTGTTTAAATCAGTATCAATATGTTCACGATAAGGCTTAATAAATGAATCAATTGACTCAATACTATTGTTTTTATTGGTTACAGCAAAATCTCTAGCTTCAATTTTTGTGACATAATATTTTTGTTCAGCACAAGAAAATATCAGAAAAAATGTTAAGATTAAACCAAAATACCTTAAAACACCATTATACTTTTTTAGATTTACCATCGGAATTGCAACTAATTTAATTAAATTTGTAATTAAGTAAATGTACTATGTTTTTGAATATTTTAAAGAATTTTTTAATAAAAAATAAGATTAGCCAATTCTTATCAAATACTCCAGATAATCATTCTGATGGAATTATTCAAAGTGTAGGCGTTATTTTTGACGGAAATATTAATTTAGAAATAGAAAAAGTAATAAATGAATTGGCTATAAAAGGTATTGACAAAAATCAAATTAAAGTATTGATTTTTAAAAATAAAATGAATAAAAATGAAGTTATTCATCATGAATTAATTACCTACAAAGAGTTCAAATGGTCAGGAGAATTAACTCATTCAAAAGCGGAATCATTTTTAAATACCAATTTCGATTTACTAATTAATTATCATGAATTTGATCGGTCACCATTAGTATATTTGTCTTATTATTCAAAAGCATATTTTAAAGTAGGGTTTAAAACTAATGACAAAATAATAAATAAATTTATGGTAAATACGAGTATATATAATTACCAACTATTTGTTGATGAGTTACTTAAGTATTTAAAAATATTAAATAAAATATAAAATTAAATATATGAATTCAATAATTGGAACAGGAGTTGCCCTTGTTACCCCATTTAAAAAAGATTTTTCTGTTGATGTTGAAGCATTGGCTAGGATTGTAAATTATCAAATCGATAATGGTATCAATTACCTTGTAGTTCTTGGGACTACTGCAGAAAATGCTACATTGACACTAGAAGAAAAAGAATTGGTTATAAATACCGTAGTTTCAACAAATAATGGCCGTTTGCCACTAGTTTTAGGAGTTGGTGGTAATAATACCCATAAGATTATTGAGGAACTAAAAACAAGAGATTTTTCTGATTTTGTTGCTATTTTATCCGTTTCTCCATATTACAATAAACCAACACAAGAAGGGATTTATCAACATTTTAAAGCTATTGCAAATGCCTCTCCAGTACCTGTAATTCTGTATAATGTTCCTGGAAGAACAGGTAGTAATATGTTGCCTTCAACAGTACTTCGCCTCGCGAATGAATTTAAAAATGTAGTTGCAATTAAAGAAGCTGCAGGAGATCTTGTTCAAGCGATGAGTATAATTAAAGACAAACCAAAAGATTTTCATGTAATTTCAGGAGATGATATGATAGCTTTACCGATGGTTTTAGCGGGGGGAAGTGGAGTAATTTCTGTTATTGGTCAGGGTTTTCCTAAAAAATTCTCAGATTTAATTCAATTTGGATTAAAGAGAAAAGTAGATGAAGCCTTTCAATTACATTTTGAACTGGCCGACTGTATAGATATGATTTTCGAACAAGGAAATCCAGGCGGAATTAAAGAAGTATTGAAATCATTGGGAATTTCTGATAACTGCTTACGATTACCATTAGTAAATGTAAATTCAGATTTGGCAAATAGAATTGATTTATTTGTTCAAAAGCAAAAGTAATTTTAATCAAATAATTCTTCAATTTTAATTAAAAAAAAATATTTTGAAGTAGCTAAATTAATAACTAAATTTGCAGTTCGTTTTTTTTAAATAAAATACAAAAAAACGTTGTAACCAAAAAAAAAATGAAGAAATACATCTACATAGTTTCTCTAATATTACTTTTTTCGTCTTGTAGCGAATATCAAAAAGCGATAAAATCAGAAGATCTTATGGTTAAATTTGATCAAGCATCAAAACAATATGAAAAAGGAAAATATTTTAAGGCTTTAGTTCTTTTTGAGCAAATGGCTCCTTCATTTAGGGGTAAACCAGAGGCTGAAAAAATGTTTTATATGTTTTCTCAATCCTATTATAAAACCAAACAATATTATTTATCAGGGTATCAATTTGAGAGTTTCGCTGCTGGATTTCCTAAAAGTGATAAACTTGAAGAAGCTGCCTTTTTGGGAGCCAAAAGTTATTCTATGCTATCACCAGTATATAGTTTAGATCAAACAGATACTGACAAAGCGATAGACAAGTTTCAATCTTTTATAGATGCTTTTCCAAATTCTATATATTTACCCGAAGCCAATACTATCGTTAAAGGATTAAGAGAAAAAATTGAAAAAAAAGCATATGAAAATGCTTATGGATACAATAAGATATCCGATTTTAAATCGGCTATTATAGCCTTAGATAATTTTATAATTGATTATCCAGGAACTCCATTTAAAGAAAAAGCATTATATTATAAATTGGATTCTGCATATCAATTGGCCATAAATAGTATCCCTTCAAAAATGGAAGAAAGATTAAATGCAGCTAAAATTGCACATACCAATTTAATAAAATTTAATTCAAACACTGAATTCAAACAAAAAGCCGACGAAATGTTGGAGAGAATAAACAAAGATTTAATACAATTTTCAAAATAAATAGAAAGTCATGGATTTAAAAAAGACGAATGCTCCTGTAAATACAATTACTTATAATAAAAGTAAAATTGAGGAACCAACGGGTAATGTTTATGAAGCTATTACTATTATGGCTAAGAGAGCAAATCAAATTAACTCAGAAATTAAAAAAGAATTGACTGAAAAGTTAGAAGAATTTGCAACTTACAATGATAGCTTAGAAGAAGTTTTCGAAAATAAAGAACAGATTGAAGTTTCTAAATTTTACGAAAAATTACCAAAACCTCACGCTTTAGCTGTTCAGGAATGGTTAGATGACAAAATCTATCATAGAGAAACAAAATAAATAAAACAAATGTCAGTTTTAAGCGGAAAAAAAATAGTACTAGGAATTTCTGGTGGAATTGCTGCTTATAAAACTGCCTCTTTAGTTAGATTATTTATAAAAGCAGGTGCACATGTACAAGTGATAATGACACCTGCTTCTAAGGATTTCATAACCCCACTTACATTATCAACTTTATCAAAAAGACCTGTATTTTCTAGCTTTTACAAAGAGGATGAAAATGTTGATTCAGAAGTTGATATTTCAAATCAAAATTTAGAATGGAACAATCACGTTGAAATAGGCCTTTGGGCTGATTTAATGATTATTGCTCCTGCTACGGCAAATACATTGTCTAAAATGGCAAATGGAATTTGTGATAATTTACTCATAGCAACCTATTTGTCAGCAAAATGTCCCGTATATTTTGCACCTGCAATGGATTTGGACATGTATAAACATCCTTCTACAATTGAGAGTTTTAATAAACTAAAATCATTTGGTAACACAATCATTCCAGCAGAATCTGGGGAACTAGCAAGTGGACTTTCTGGCGAAGGAAGAATGGCAGAACCAGAGAATATCGTTGCTTTCATAGAAAAAAAAATGGAATCGAAATTACCTTTATTAGGTAAAAAAATTTTAATTACCGCAGGACCTACTCATGAAGCCATAGATCCTGTTCGATTTATTGGAAATCATTCCTCAGGAAAAATGGGCTATGATTTGGCTTTGTCCGCAGCAAATTTTGGTGCATCAGTTATATTAATTTCTGGCCCAACACATTTATCAATCACTCATGAATTTATTCAGGTAATTAAAGTAAATTCTGCAGCTGAAATGTATGAACAATGTCATAAATATTTTAAAACATCTGATGTTTTTATTGGTGCAGCGGCTGTAGCGGATTATAAACCAAAGAATATCGCTAACCATAAAATAAAAAAGTCGGAAGATTCGTTTATTATTGAATTGGAAAAAACAAAAGACATTTTAGAATCTTTAGGAAAATGTAAGAAAAATCAATTTGTTTTAGGATTCGCATTGGAAACAGACAATGAAATTGAAAATGCAAAGTTAAAAATTCAGAAAAAAAACTTAGATTTGATTGTTTTAAATTCATTAAAGGATAAAGGAGCTGGTTTTGGAGGAACAACCAATAGAGTAACTTTTATTGATAATAATTTCAATGTATTCCCAATGGAATTGAAGTCTAAGGAAGAAGTTGCCAACGATATTTTAATTAAAATAATTGCTCATTATGAAGCTTAAATTATATAGTTTTCTTTTTTTATTATTTTTTGGAATTACTAATGCGCAACAATTAAATTGTACTGTGAATGTTAATGCCGACCAAATTACTATCACTAACAAGCAAATTTTCAACACTTTAGAGAAATCTTTATCTGATTTTATAAACAAAACAGATTGGACCGGCGTGTCTTATAAACAAGATGAAAAAATAAATTGTTCAATGTATATAACCGTGACTGCCTACGATTCTAATCAATTTACCGCAACTATTCAAGTACAATCTTCTAGGCCTGTTTATAATTCTACCTATTCTTCTCCCATATTAAATTTTAATGATAAAGATTTTTCTTTTAAATACAACGAATTTGAAAATATAAATTTCAATCCTACTAGTTTCGAATCCAATTTAGTTTCGGTAATTGCCTTTTATAGCTATTTAATTATAGGTATGGATGCAGATACCTTTTCAAGACAAGGTGGTAGTAAATATTTAGAAACTGCTCAAGATGTTGCCAATCTTGCCATAACTGGAGGTTATAAAGGTTGGGGACAAGCAGATGGAACTCAAAATCGATTTTTTCTTATTAATGACATGCTTTCAAGCACCTTCATTTCATTTAGAGAAGCACTGTTTGAATATCATTTTGAAGGACTTGATTTAATGCACAATGATTTAAAATCTGCAAAATTGAAAATAAAAGAGGCAATCAATACACTTGGAAGAATTAATGAAACTAGACCAAATGCATTTATAACAAGAGTTTTTTTTGATGCAAAATCAGATGAAATCGTTTCTGTTTTTTCTGCAGGACCATCAATTGATTGCAAAGATTTAATTGGCAAATTGAACAATATATCACCAATTAATTCATCTAAATGGGCAGAAATTAAGTATTAATAAATTAAATTAATAAATATTTATATCAATGCTAGTTTCACTTTCTATAAGTAATTTCGCTTTAATTGATAAATTGGAAATTAATTTTTCTGAAGGTTTTTCAATTATTACCGGTGAAACTGGGGCTGGAAAATCGATTTTACTCGGTGCTTTAGGATTAGTGTTAGGAAAGAGAGCTGATTTAACGTCACTAAAAAATAAAGAAGAGAAATGCGTGATTGAAGCTCAATTTCAAATTGCAAATTACAATCTTCAATCTTTTTTTGAATTCAATGATTTGGATTATGAAGATGAAACTATCATTCGTAGAGAAATTTTACCTTCAGGAAAATCTAGGGCTTTTATTAACGACAGTCCCGTAAATCTTCAAGAATTACAAGATTTGAGCGTATTTTTGATAGATATTCATTCCCAACATCAAACCCAAGAACTATCAGAAGAACTATTTCAATTTCAAATAATTGATTCAGTTGCAGACAATCAAGAAAACATAAACCAATATTCAGCAATATTGAGTTCGTATAAAAAAGACAAATCACAACTTTTAAACTTAAATTCCAAATTACAAACACTAAGCAAAGAGCAGGATTACACGTCTTTTTTATTAGATGAATTACTATCTGCTAAGTTAAAAGTGAATGAGCAAGAGGAATTAGAACAAGTATATGAGCAACTCAATAATGTTGAATTTATAAAAGACAACATTAATAAATCTCTAGCTTTGGCTAATGAGGAACAGTATGGAATTCTTCAAAATTTGAAAGAAATTAAAATTGCTCTACAGAAAATAATCCCATTTTCACCAGTATATCAATCTTTATTTGAACGAATAAATAGCTTAACAATTGAATTTGATGACATAATAAATGAATTAAGTCAGCAATCTGAGATTTTAATTCATGATCCTGAAAATTTAGAATTGGTGAATCAAAAGTTACAAATCATATATAATCTACAAAAAAAACATCAGGTAAATTCTGTTGAAGAACTTTTAGAAATTCAAAATGATTTAGATAACAAAGTTGTTTCTTTAGTAGAATTAGAAAATGAGATTAATAAAATAGCAGATAGAATAAAGGTTGCTACTTCAGAATTAGATAATCTAGCTCTTATTATCCGTAACAATCGATTAAAGGCGGTACCTGTCTTGGCTGAAAAATTAATTATTATTTTAGAGCAATTGGGTATGCCAAACGTACGATTTAATATGGTACTTAAAGAAACAGATAATTATTTTGCCAATGGAAAAGATGAATTACAATTTTTGTTTTCAGCCAACAAAGGTTCTGATTTTGGACTATTAAAAAAAGTGGCTTCTGGTGGAGAGTTATCTAGAATTATGCTTGCTGTAAAATCAATTTTGGCACAGTATTCTAGCTTGCCAACTATAATTTTTGATGAAATAGACACCGGTGTTTCGGGAGAAATTGCAAATAAAATGGCAACTATAATGAAAGAGATGAGTAGTAAAATGCAGGTTTTTTCAATCACTCATTTACCTCAAATTGCAGCTAAAGGAGATATACACTACAAAGTTTATAAATCAATAAAAAGTGATACAACTATTTCAGAATTAAAATTGTTGACATTTGAAGATAGAATTGTTGAAATTGCAGAAATGTTGTCTGGTAAAGATATTTCAGTATCCGCTATAAATCACGCAAAAGCCTTATTAAATTAAATATTTTTTTAACTTTGCATCATAATTTATCATGAACTATTATTAATTAGAACAATATAAGAAAATGATCATAGAACCAAGAATGAGAGGGTTTATATGCTTAACAGCCCATCCAAAAGGTTGTGAACAAAGTGTAAAAAATCAAATTGAATATGTTAAATCAAAAGGAACAATTGATGGAGCTAAAAAAGTTTTAGTCATTGGAGCATCAACTGGGTTTGGTTTAGCATCAAGAATTACTAGTGCTTTTGGTTCAAATGCCTCTACAATAGGAGTTTTTTTTGAAAAACCACCAATGGAGGGAAAAACAGCATCTCCGGGTTGGTATAATTCAGCAGCTTTTGAAAAATTAGCACATGAATCTGGTTTATATGCAAAAAGTATTAACGGCGATGCTTTTTCTAACGAAGTAAAACAGCAGACTATAGATTTAATTAAAGCCGATTTGGGAAAAGTAGATTTAGTAATTTATAGTTTAGCTTCACCAGTTAGGTTAAATCCAAATACTGGAATTCTACATCGTTCTGTTTTAAAACCAATAGGAAGTACATTTTCAAATAAAACGGTTGATTTTCATACGGGTAATGTTACAGAAGTTTCAATAGAGCCTGCTAATCAAGAAGATATTGATAACACAGTTGTTGTTATGGGTGGAGAAGATTGGCAGATGTGGATGAATGCACTCAATAAAGCAGGAGTTTTAGCAAATGACGCATTAACGTTAGCCTATTCCTATATCGGGCCAGAAGTTACTGAAGCTGTTTACAGAAAAGGGACTATTGGCCGAGCAAAAGATCATTTAGAAGCTACTGCTTTTGAAATTACAAAGGAATTAGAAAGTGTGAACTGTAAAGCCTACGTTTCCGTTAATAAAGCATTGGTGACACAAGCAAGTTCTGCTATTCCAGTAATTCCACTTTATATTTCTTTATTGTATAAAATAATGAAAGAGAAGGGTATACATGAAGGTTGTATTGAACAAATTCAACGATTATTTAAAGAAAGATTGTATACAGGTAATGAAATTCCAACCGATGATAAAGGTAGAATTCGAATAGACGATTGGGAAATGAGAGATGATGTTCAAGAAAAGGTGGCAAAGTTATGGAATGAAGCAACAACAGAATCTTTACCAAATATTGGAGATTTAAATGGCTATACAAGCGATTTTCATAATTTATTTGGTTTCGGATTTGATGGTGTAAATTATCAAGCCGATACTAATGAAATGGTCCTGATTTCAAGTATTTCTTAATAATTTGATTTTTTTAATATTCCACATATTCAGAGGCTTATAAAAAATATCCTTTGAATTTGTGGATTTTAATTTTTAATTACTTTTGATAGATAATCGATATTAGAATTATATTTGTAAAAGAAAATTAACAATACACTTTAAAAAAATGTATTTTTCAATAATTATTCCGGTTTATAATCGTCCAGACGAAATTAGAGAACTTCTTGATAGTTTAGTAAAAACTGACTACAAAGAAGATTTTGAGGTGGTTATTATTGAAGATGGCTCAAATTTGACATGTGAAAATGTAATAGATTCATTTAATAGTAAATTAAAAATTTCCTATTACAAAAAAGAAAATACTGGACCTGGAGATTCAAGAAATTTTGGAATGAAAAAGGCAAAAGGTGAGTATTTTTTGATTTTTGATTCGGATTGTATTATTCCAATGAACTATTTGTCAGAAGTTTCAAAACAGTTAAAACAAGAATATATTGATTGTTTTGGAGGTCCAGACCGAGCGATGTCTAGTTTTTCGAATATCCAAAAAGCAATAGATTTCTCAATGACATCTGTATTAACTACTGGTGGAGTTAGAGGCGCTTCGGAAAAAATTAATCGTTTTCAACCCCGAAGTTTTAATATGGGATTGTCAAAGAAAGCTTTTATAGCTTCAGGTGGTTTTGGCAATATTCATCCTGGTGAAGACCCAGATTTGTCCCTAAGATTATGGAAATTAGGATTTGAAACAAAACTATTTATCGAAGCTTATGTTTACCATAAAAGAAGAATTGATTGGGATAATTTTTATAAACAAGTTAATAAATTTGGTAAAGCAAGACCAATTTTAAATAGTTGGTATCCAGAATATAATAAAATTACCTATTTTTTACCTACAATCTTTATTGTTGGTTTTTATTTTTCAATTTTCTTATTAATATTTGCTCAAGATTTTTTTCTTAAATTATATTTTATTTACTTCATAATATTGTTTTCAGTTTCAACTTATAAATTTAAGAACTTATTTGTTGGCTATTTATCTGTAAAGGCAGCTTGGATACAGTTTTCAGGCTATGGTTTTGGGTTTTTAGAATCGTTTATAAAAATAATAGTTCTAAAACAAGAACCTAAAAAAGCATTTCCTGAATTATTCTTTAAGAAATGACAAAAATTATAGGATTAACTGGAGGTATAGGAAGTGGCAAAACAACAATTGCTAATCATCTAAAATCATTAGGATTTCCAGTCTATAATTCTGATGAACAAGCAAAATCAATTTTAAATTCAATAGAAATTGTAAATAATTTAAAAATAGTTTTAGGAATTGAAATTTTTACTAACGGATTATTAGACAAGAAGAAACTCTCCAATCTTGTATTCAATGATCCAGAAAAATTAAAGTTACTTAATCAAATTATTCATCCTGCTGTTAAAGTTGACTTTAAAAATTGGCTTGAGGTTCATAAAAATTTTCCTATTGTAATAAAAGAGGCTGCAATTTTATTTGAAAGCGGAAGTTATAAAGATTGTGATGCAGTAATTACTATTGATGCACCTCAAGATATCAGAATTCAAAGAGTTATTAAAAGAGATCAATTATCATATGAAGAAGTTATGTCTAGAATAAATAACCAGTGGACTGATACAATGAGAAAAAACAAAAGCGATTATGTTGTTGATAATCAAGACATTAATATAGCGTGTGTTCAAACTGAAAATATCATCAAAAATTTATTAAATTATTAAAAAAAACATAATTTGTTAATGTTTGGTTAATATATTAATAGAATAAATGTTAAAATATTAAATTTGATTGATGAATAAATTTTTTTTCCGATTACTAATTGTTTTAATGAGTTTATCCCTGATAGGGATAATATTAGTTCAAGTTTATTGGTTTAATTCTTCATTTCAGAATAACGATGAACAGTTTCGTTTTCATGTACAACAAGCAATTGTAAATGTTTCCAATAAAATACAAAAAAGAGAAGCATATAGTTTTTATGATAAATACAATAGATTTAAGGACAGTACGGGAAAAGCTCCACAAAAAAAGGATTTATTAGAGTTTTATTATGTTCAAAAGAATACTCAAACTAATGAAACTATAATCTATTCAAACAGTATTATCGCCGAAGATTATTCAATTTCATCATCTATTTTTAATAAAAAAGTTGATAGTGTTAAATTAAAGAGTTTTTCTTCAAAAAGAACAACAGAAATATATAATGATAATAAAATTGATAACTCGTCAGTTCAAAATAGCATAATTCCTGATTCAAAAATTCAAAAATCAGGCAATTTAGATATATTAGATAACGCACAGTTTGAAATTTTCTTTAAAGATATTGCTTCAACAATGCCAATTCAAGAACGAGTTTCCAATGAAGTTCTTCAGAAATTATTGTTGACTGAATTAGATGAGTTTGGAATTAAAACTCCATTTGAATACGGTATTTATAGTAATGGTTTAGCAACAAAAATTAAATCTAAAAAATTTAATTATGATAAACACAACACCTATTCAATACCTGTTTTTATAAATAATGAAGGTACAAGTTCTTATCAATTACTGGTTAGTTTTCCGTACAAAAAGACATTTTTATTTTCGGAATTGTTAGGAATAACGGTATTATCAATAATTTTTACATTGATTATTATAATTGCTTATTCCAGTGCTTTAAATCAATTGATTCGTCAAAGACAAATTTCTGAAATCAAAACAGATTTTATCAATAATATGACTCATGAATTTAAAACACCGATTGCAACAATAAATTTAGCTTTGGATGCAATCAAAAATCCTAGGATAATTGACGATAAGGAAAAAGTTCAGCGCTATTTGCAAATGATAAGGGATGAAAATAAGAGGATGCATGCTCAAGTTGAAAATGTATTGAGAATTTCAAAATTAGAAAAAAGAGAATTAGAAATTAGTAAGGAAAATAACAATTTACATGATATTATTGATTTAGCAGTAGAGCATGTTAATTTGATAATAGAAGACCGTCAAGGTACAATAACGACACATTTTGATGCAACTAGAACATCAGTTTTATTAAATGACGTTCATTTTACAAATGTTATAGTAAATATGTTGGACAATGCAATAAAATATTCACCTGAGGCACCAATTATTGATATTTACACTGAAAACGTGAAAGATTTCATCATAGTTAAAATTAAGGACCAAGGCATAGGAATGAGTAAAATAGCTCAAAAAAGAATATTTGAAAAGTTTTATAGAGAACATACAGGTGATTTACACAATGTTAAGGGTCATGGATTGGGTTTAGCTTATGTTAAGAAAATAGTAGAAAATCATGAAGGTGAAGTTTATGTTGAGAGTGAAAAAGGAAAAGGAAGTATATTTATAATAAAATTACCACTAATTAATTAATAATAATATGGAAACAGACAACAAAAAAATTCTTTTAGTAGAAGACGATCAAAATTTCGGTGCCATTTTAAAAGACTATTTAATGCTAAATGATTTTGATGTTACTTTGGCAAAAAATGGTATGGAAGGTTTTGAGAAATTCAAAAAGGACAACTACGATTTATGTATATTAGACGTTATGATGCCTTACAAAGATGGTTATACTCTTGCAAAAGAAATCAGAGAAAAAAATAAAGAAGTGCCTATTGTTTTTTTAACCGCAAAATCTATGAAAGAGGATGTGTTAAAAGGGTACAAAGTTGGTGCTGATGATTACTTGAATAAACCTTTTGATTCTGAAGTTTTACTTATGAAAATTAGAGCTATTATTCAAAGAAAATCTTCTGATTCAAAAGCAGACGCAACTAAATTTGAATTCCAGATTGGTGAATTTCATTTGAATTCGAAATTACGATTCTTAACGTACAAAAATCAGGAATCAATTAAATTATCACCGAAGGAAAATGAATTACTTAAGTTATTAGTACTTTATGAAAACGACTTAATGCCTAGAGAATTAGCATTGACAAAAATTTGGAGAGATGATAATTATTTCACCTCCAGAAGTATGGACGTTTACATTGCAAAACTCAGAAAATACTTAAAACCAGATGCCAATGTTGAAATTTTAAACATTCATGGTGAAGGTTTTAGATTGGTAATTAAAAACAAAGTTTCAGATAAATAAACTTTAAAAACTCCGAGAAATCGGAGTTTTTTTTTAAAAAAATCTGAACAAAATTAGATTTCTCTTTGTTTGTGATAATAGGTTGAATTAAATTTCGTAATTCGGTGTATTTTAATATCCATTTGCGGTGCACTACGTGAAATTAATATCCCAATCTTTTCTAAATAAGGATGTAAATTGTTTAAAAATCGGCATTTAAAATTTTGTTATTAATGTAATCTGAGATTTCTTCTTTTTTTACATCGATTTCAAACCATTTAGTTTCTGGGTTTCTTTTAAACCAAGTTAGTTGTCGCTTAGCAAATCTTCGTGTATTTTTTTTTATTTCTTCTAGTGCAAATTCTAATGATATTTCATTATCAAAATAACTGAATAATTCTCTGTAACCAACTGTTTGTAATGCGTTTAATCCCTTATGTGTATATACTTTTTCGACTTCCGCTAATAATCCCTCGTTCATCATTGAGTCTACACGTTGGTTTATTCGGTCGTAAATTACTTCTCTCTTTGCTTCTAAACCGATTAGAATAGGAGTGAAGCTTCTTTGATTTTTTTTCTGATTGATAAAGGAAGAATAGGGTTTTCCAGTTCCAATGCAAACTTCAACGAAACGCATCATTCTTTGAGGGTTTAAGAGTGTTTGTGGATTTTTTTGACTTAGTTCAACATAAAAATTTGAATCTAGTATTTTTAGGTTGTCTTGTAAATATTGGATCCCATTTTTTTCAAAATTTATCATTACCGAATCTCTAATGCTTTTATCAATTTCGGGAATATCATCAAAACCTTTTAAAATTGCATCTACATACAATCCGGAACCGCCAACAAGTATCGCAAAATCATTCGTTTTATATAGTTCGTTAAGTTTTGAGATAGCTTCTTTTTCAAATTCACCTACGTTATAACTATCAAATATTGATTTGTTTTGAATAAAATGATGTTTTACGGTTTGAAGTTCAAGTTTACTGGGAACAGCAGTACCAATAGTAATTTCTTTAAAAAATTGACGGCTATCACAGGATATAATTTCACAATTGAAATGTTGAGCCAAAGCAATACTTAAGGAAGTTTTTCCTACAGCTGTTGGTCCTACTATGGTGATTAAGTACTTCATATTTTTTTTAGCCCGGATAGCAGTGAAAATCCCATTTTATTGCTCGGAACGAAGCAAAAAATGGATTGCAACGAATAGCCGGAAATTGCTCCAAATAAAATTAAAATTTTACAATTTTCAATAATTTATTTTTTCGAATTTGGCTTTGAATTATATTTCTGGCATCTCGATTATTTTGCATCGGAATGATAATATTTTTAAGAATTTCGATTTTTTGCACCTGATAATTCAGATCATAAAACGCATATCCTCTATAAATACCGTTTTCAATTAAAACTGCGCTGCGTTCATGAATTGTTCGACCTCTATCTTTTAGAATCATATTTTGGTTATCAAAACTATTTTTAGAAATAAACGTTGAAACTCTTGAATTGTATTCTTCAGGACTTATTTTTCCAATACATGCGCCATCACATTCCTTAATTTTGTATTGGAAACAGGCGTCATTTGTCACATATAAACCTGTTA
This sequence comes from Flavobacteriaceae bacterium, assembly GCA_009926065.1. GTDB lineage: Bacteria > Bacteroidota > Bacteroidia > Flavobacteriales > Flavobacteriaceae > Flavobacterium. The sequence goes on along the minus strand of RFPP01000009.1, from coordinate 49,322 downwards.
ATTTTTGACACAATTGGTAATCAGCAGTGATTCTAAATAATGTATTTTTTGCTTCTTGCATAGTTGAAAATGAAGTAATTTCTTTTTTTCGACCATCAGCTTTTTGCAATTTTAGATGTAAATAACCGTTCTTATCTTCTTCAGCATACAAGGCAATATTGAACAAGTTCTTCCTTTGTGCACGATTATAAATTGGTTTATGAATTTTAATTTCTTCACTTTCCTTTAATAAAGCAATTAATTCGCTCCCTGTTTCTTCAAATGTAACTTTAAAAACTTCTGATTGTATTTTTACTGATTTTTTATCAATACCTGTAAAATGTTGATTAATTCGTTTTTTTATATTTTTACTTTTACCAATATAAATTATTCTACCTTCTTTATTATGAATATAATAAACTCCAGTATTTGAAGTAACACTTTCTATAATTGAATATAATTTTGGATTTATTCCTTTAAGTTTTTCAGTTTTAATTAACTCTTGTACTATTGATTTTTCGGTATCTTTAGCAAGCAATAATTGAAATAATTTAAGGGTAGCCATTGCGTCTCCGCTAGCTCGATGTCTATCTGACATTGGAATACCTAAAGCCCGTACTAGTTTTCCTAAACTATGAGAAGGTTGTTCGGGTAATAATTTTTGTGATAATTCAACAGTACAAAGTGTTTGTTTGTTATAATCGAATCCTAATCTTCGGAATTCTGTTCGAAGTATTCGGTAATCAAAAGCAGTGTTGTGGGCTACTAATACACAATCATTGGTGATTTCAATTATGCGTTTAGCTATTTCATAAAATTTTGGTGCGCTTCTTAACATAGCGTTATTAATACCTGTTAAATTGACAACAAAGGGCTGAATTGGAATTTCAGGATTAACTAAACTAATAAATTGGTCCACTATTTCGAGACCGTCAAATTTATAAATAGCGATTTCAGTAATTCCTTCTTCGTTGAATTGTCCTCCGGTGGTTTCTATGTCGAGTATGCAGTAAATCGTTATTTTGTTTAAGTTTATATTATCGTCCACCAAAGATACTACTTCCAATACGAACCATTGTACTTCCGCACTTAATTGCAAGTTCGTAGTCGCCGGACATTCCCATAGATAAAATGTTGAAATGTAAGCTATTAGATTCAAGATTTTGCAACTTATCAAAGATCGATTTCAAATGTTCGAATTCTTTTTTGATTTGAGTTTGGTTTTCCGTAAATGTTGCCATTCCCATTAAACCTACTATTTTGATATTTTTTAAGTTAATAAATGATTCAGAGCCTAATAAATTATCTAGTTCATCTTCATTCAAACCAAACTTTGTTTCTTCTTCTGCAATGTGAATTTGCAGCAAGCAATCAATAATTCTATTGTTTTTGAGGGCTTGTTTGTTGATTTCTTCTAATAATTTTAAGCTATCAATTCCATGCACTAAACTCACATAAGGCGCCATGAATTTTACCTTATTCGTTTGAATATGACCAATCATGTGCCATTGAATGTCTTTGGGCATTTGTTCCCATTTCTCGGTCATTTCTTGGATTTTATTTTCACCAAAAATACGTTGGCCGGCATGATACGCCTCCATCAAATCAGTAATAGGTTTGGTTTTTGAAACTGCAACAAGGGTTACATTTTCGGGTAGTGAGGATTTTATTTTGAGTAGGTTATTTTTTATTGACATTTAATATTCAATTAAGAAATAAATTGTTTTGCAATTTTCTCTGCTTTTTTGCTTTCGCTATAATCATAGAATCCTTCACCAGATTTTGAACCTAATTTTCCTGCGCGAACCATATTTACTAACAATGGGCAAGGAGCATATTTGGGGTTTTTGAATCCATCATGCATCACGTTTAGTATCGCTAAACATACATCAAGTCCAATAAAATCAGCTAATTGTAGTGGCCCCATTGGTTGTCCCATTCCTAATTTCATAACGGTATCAATTTCATAAACACCAGCTACTTTATTGTATAAGGTTTCAATTGCCTCATTTATCATTGGCATTAAAATTCTATTGGCAACAAATCCAGGATAATCATTCACTTCAACGGGAGTTTTACCAAGTTTTTCAGATAGTTCCATGATGATTTTTGTAACTTCATCAGAGGTATTATAGCCACGAATGATTTCTACTAATTTCATAATGGGTACTGGATTCATAAAGTGCATACCGATGACTCTTTCGGGATGAGATACTACAGACCCTATTTGCGTAATTGAAATAGAAGAAGTATTGGTAGCCAAAATTGTATTGTGCGAACAAACGTCATTCAATTCTTTGAAAATTCTCAATTTTAAATCTACGTTTTCAGTAGCCGCTTCAACTACCAAATCTACACCTACCACACCATCTTTAATTTCGGTGTAAGTTATTATATTAGAAATAGTTTTTAGTTTATCTTCTTCAGTAATAGTTCCTTTTGCCACCATTCTATCTAAATTATTAGCAATAGTTGCCATTCCTTTGTCCAAGGATTTCTCAGAAATATCAATCAGTTTAACGGAGAATCCGCTTTGAGCAAATGTATGAGCAATTCCATTACCCATTGTTCCAGCTCCAATTACAGCTATTATTTTCATATTTTATTTTTTAAAACAATCAATTATTTGATAAGCAACTCTTAATGCATTCGTACCTTGTTCTAATGTTACTATTGGAACAGTATTATTATTTATAGCATCTGCAAATGAATTTAATTCGTCTAGTATCGCATTATTTTGTTCAATCACAGGATTAGCAAAATAGATTTGTTTTTTTTCTCCTTCTGCATTTTGTAAAATCATATCAAAGTCACCTGGTTCTTCAGGTGCATCTTTCATTTTTACTACTTCACATTTTTTTTCTAAAAAATCTATAGAAATATAGGCATCTTTTTGGAAAAATCTGGATTTACGCATGTTTTTTAATGAAATTCTGCTTGCAGTTAGATTGGCAACACAACCATTTTCGAATTCAATTCTGGCATTGGCAATATCCGGAGTTTCACTAATCACAGAAACACCACTTGCATTAATAAGTTTAACTTTGGAGGGAACCACACTCAAAATCGCGTCAATATCGTGAATCATTAAATCTAAAACTACCGGAACATCTGTTCCACGAGGGTTAAATTCAGCCAATCGATGCGTTTCAATAAACATCGGATTCTCAATCAAATCTTTGGTTGCAATAAAAGCAGGATTAAATCTTTCTACGTGACCAACTTGCCCTTTTACATTGTATTCATTTGCTAAAGAAATAATTTCTTCAGCTTCTGCAACAGTATTTGAAATGGGTTTCTCGATAAAAACATGTTTTCCAGACTTAATAGCAACTTTAGCACATTTATAATGCGAAAGAGTAGGAGTTACAATATCAATAACGTCTACAGCGTGAATTAAAGTTGCAATAGTATGAAATTGTTTATAGCCAAATTCTTCGGCAATTTTTGCGCCGCTTTCTTGATTTTCGTCATAAAAACCTACTAATTCATATTTATCAGATTGTTGTAATAATCGTAAATGTATTTTTCCGAGATGTCCAGCACCTAAAACTCCTACTTTTAACATAACTTAGTATTTTCAACAAAAATAGCAATAAATTGATAATAAATTAATGCATATAAAATTAATTCCATCATTTGAATTGTCTAAATCTTTCTTAAATTTACATCATAAATTATATTTAGTTTTGAAAGACACAGCCAAACATCAGGGACTTAGAAATCAGCTCGTAAAATTATTGCAAGAAAAAGGAATTGTTGATAAAAACGTCCTAAAAGCAATTAATACAATTCCCCGTCATTTATTTTTAAATTCAAGCTTTGAAGACTATGCCTATCAAGATAAAGCTTTTCCAATAGGTGCTGGACAAACCATATCACAACCTTATACTGTAGCTTTTCAAACTCAATTATTAGAAATTAAAAAAGGGGATAAGGTTTTAGAAATCGGAACAGGTTCTGGATATCAAACGGCTATTTTGTATTTAATGGGTGCTAAAGTTTACAGTGTAGAAAGACAAAATGAGTTGTTCAAACAAACCTCTGCCTTATTATCTAAGTTAGGAATTAGACCTAAACACCTTTCCTTTGGTGATGGGTATAAAGGATTACCAAACCATGCTCCATTTGACGGTATTATTGTTACTGCTGGTGCTCCCACGATTCCAAAACCATTAATGGCACAATTAAAAATAGGAGGTAAGTTGATTATTCCTGTTGGTGAAGAAAATCAAATTATGATTAAGTTGATTCGAAAAAATGAAACCCAATTTGAAAAACACGAATGTGGTGATTTTAAATTCGTCCCTTTATTAGAAGATAAAAAATAAAACAAATAAACCCTGAAATATCGTGGTTTATTGTCCAATAATATTTAAATAACGCTCCAAACTTTCTTTCTCAATTTGAGCAATAAACATCAAAAATTCTTCTTTGTTGTTTTTAGTTTGAGCGATTTCAAGGGCATTATAATATTGCATTCTATTGTCATAATCTCCTTTAATATTTGCAATTACGTAACCATATTGAAGCAAAATAAGGTTCATTACTAAACGAGAACTTCTACCATTTCCATCGATAAATGGATGAATGGTTACTAATCGTTGATGAAGTTCAGCGGCTAAAATTACTGGATGCAATATCTTTTTGTTGGATTCATACCAAATAAATAAATTTTCCATTTCTTTGGCAACTAAAAAAGGCTGTGGCGGTAAATGTGAACTTCCTTTAATCATTACTTGAACTTTTCTATATTTTCCGGCATCTTCGGGTTGAATTCCCCTCAAAATTAGGTTATGAATAGAAAGCACTTCTCGTTCATTTAAGGGTGAATTTCTCTCAATCAAATGTTTAATATATGCTATTGCTTCATGGTGATTGATAACTTCAAGATGTTCTCTCATACTTTTTCCCGAAATAGTCAATCCTTCATTTATGACCAATTCTGTTTCACGAAGTGTTAAAGTATTTCCTTCAATTCTATTGCTTTCAAAGGTATATTCCAACTCTAAAGCTTGAGCTATTTTAAAGTTATCCAATTTTCTAAAACCATCTATTTTAGCTTTCAAAACATCTATCTCGTTGATAATTGTTGTTAAATTATTGGAAATATTTCTTTTAGAAATAACGTAATTATTTTCAACTTCTTCGCGAACAATATTTAATACCTTTAATGCAAATTCATCGTTGCCAATTTCATACAATAATTTTTCTTTGAACCAAGCAACCATTATAGTTTCAAGATCTATTTCTAATAGCGATGCTAATTTTATTACTTGTTCTTTAGTCGGTTTTCTTGAACCGCTTTCAAATTTACTAATAAGTGCCTGATCGATGCCCAGTAGTTGTGCTACTTCTCGAGTTTTTAATCCTTTTTTCTCTCTAGCTACTTTTAATAAAGTTTTCATTTTAATTTATTGTCAAGACATATTTGGTCATTTATTTTCGAAAAAAAATACTTGTTTCAATATTCTTTTTTAATTCGCTCTAAATCTCTTTTAGTATCTTGTTCTTTCAGTGATTCTCGCTTGTCATAGGTTTTTTTTCCTCTACAAAGGCCAATTTCTAGTTTAGCAATACCCTTTTCATTAGTAAATAATTTCAAAGGAATTATTGTAAGTCCTTTTGCCTGAACACTTCGTTCTAATCCTTTAAGTTCTCGTTTGTTTAATAATAATTTTCTTTCGCTACGTGCTTTATGATTGAATTTATTTCCGTAAGAATATTCTTCGATATAGGTGTTAATTGCAAATAATTCTAATCCACTAAATTCACAGAAACTTTCCGTGATATTTGCTTTACCAAGACGTATGGACTTTATTTCTGTTCCAGCTAAAACTATTCCAGCAGTATAGGTTTCGATTATTTCATAATCAAATCTGGCTCTTTTGTTTACTATGTTTACAGTTTTTAACATCTTACCGCAAATGTACGATAACAATTCATTAATTTTGTTGGTATACAAGAACTTTTTAACAACCTAAAATTACACAAAATTATTTTATGACAAACAACAATCCTGATCCCCTTCATGGAGTTACTTTACAAAAAATAGTGGAGCATTTAGTAGAGCATTATGGATTTGAGTACTTGGGGAAACTCATTAATATAAAGTGTTTTACAACCAACCCTAGTGTAAAATCGAGTTTAACCTTTTTGAGAAAAACAGATTGGGCTAGAAATAAAGTAGAGAAATTATACATTAAATCCTTAAGATAATTTGCGATGTTTCCATCGTTTATGAGTCCAAAGATAATATTCTGGTTTCTCATAAATTTGTTGTTCTACAAGTTTTAAATACCTGTCAGTAATATCATAATCTGGTTCTTCTTTTGCATTTTCTGAAAGTAATTCTAATTCAGCTTCATAAAAACCACGTTTAATTTTTTTTGTTCTTAAAAAAATTACATTCATATCATATTTTTTAGCTAACATTTCACCTCCAGTATGAATTGGAACTTCTATTCCCATAAATTTATTCCAATGATAAATAGAACTAATTCTAGGAGATTGATCACTAATTAGTCCATATAAACTCAGTTTATTATTTTTAAAATTGTATTCCATTGTTGATATTGCTTCCTTTGTAGTTATTAAAGTAGCTTTAAATTTGGAACGAATATCTCTAACTAATTTATCAAAATATGGATTATTTATTTTTTTATATATGGCATATCCTTCAAAAGAAATTTTACTATTTATTGAAGTTACCCATTCGTAACTGGCATAGTGTGCACAAAGCAAAGCAATACTTTTTCCCTTTTTTTCTAAATTTAGATATAACTCTATATTTTTAAATTGATATCTCTTTTCAAGTTCTTTTTTAGAAATAGTTAGTGTTTTTATCATTTCCAAAAAAACGTCACACATATTTTTATATGTTTTTTTTTCAATAATTAATCTTTCTTTATCTGATAAATGAGGAAGTGTTAAAGCTAGGTTTTCTCTAACTATTTTTTTTCGGTAGCCTATGATATAGTAGGTAAAATAATAAAATCCATCAGAAAGAAAATATAATAGCCTAAAGGGTAGAATAGAAATACACCATAAAATAGGATATAGTAATATATATATTAATAGCTGCATTATGTTAGTAATTTATTGCAAATATACATCAAAATAATTTTTATGACTAAAGAACATTTTTTATATACTATCTTTACTTTATTTTATGAATTAAATAGTAAAAAATGAATATTTTATTAATTATTATTATCTCGTTTACCGTATTAATCAGTTTCAAAGGGTTTGAAAACAGTGTTTTTTTTAGAAATTATGAATTTCATATTGGAAGTATTCGGTCTGGTGAGCAATTTCGAATGATTTCTTCAGCTTTTTTACATTCTGATATTTCTCATTTAGCTTTTAATATGCTAACATTATATTTCTTTGCACCTGTTGTATACGGTTATTTGGGAAATTTAACCTTTGGATTAATTTATTTCGGAAGTTTATTTTTCGGAAGTTTATTGACATTATATTTTCATTATAAAGATTATCACTATCGAGCAATAGGAGCTTCTGGAGCGGTAACTGGAGTTTTGTATTCTGCTATATTATTGCAACCCGATATGAATTTATATTTGTTTTTTATTCCCATTCCAATACCCGCTTATATCTTCGGAATAGGTTATTTGCTTTATTCTATATATGGTATGAAAGCCAAAAATGACAATATTGGGCATACTGCTCATTTTGGTGGGGCAATAGGTGGTTTTATAATTTCATTAGTTAATGAACCTAATCTATTAATTGAAAACCAAGCCATGGTAATTCTATTAGCTATTCCTATTATAATATTATTTATTTTAATAAAATGGGGAAAAATATGATACCCTATAAAAACTAATCTCTTAGATTTTTTATAAAAAAAAATCTCCCATAGGGAGATTAATCTAAGTAATTTTAAAGTTAAGAACCCAAAATTGAGGCGATTTTAGTTTTTAATTCTTCTCCTCGAATGTCTTTTGCAATAATAACTCCTTTTGCATCTAAAATAAATATGGAAGGAATAGCATTTATAGAATATTGAAGTGCTATAGGATCTTCAAATTCTTTTAAATTTGAAACGTGATTCCAAGTCAATTTATCTTTTGCAATAGCTGCTTTCCAATCAGATGCTTCTTTATCTAGAGAAACACTAATTATGTTCAATCCTTTTGAATGGTATTTAGCATAAAGTGCTACAATATTTGGATTTTCAGCACGACAAGGTTTACACCAAGATGCCCAAAAATCAATAATTGTAACTTTTCCTAAGGATTGATTTAGTGATATTGATTTACCCTCCGGATTAGGAGCTGTAAAATTAGGTGCAATATTTCCAACATTAACTGCCGAAGCAACAGTTACAGGTTTACCAATTTTATCTAATTTTGATTTTATTGATTTTCCTGGTTTGTAATTTTTCAATTCTTTGCTAAAACTATTGTATATCTTTTTTGCTCTTTCAATATCAGCTGATGGATCATTCAACATACTATCTACAATTAATGCTGATAAAAGTGCTTTAGGATTTTTTTCTGCAAATTTAATGTAGAATTCCATCCCTTCATTTTGAATTTCTTTGTATTGTTTCATCAATTTGTTGATAACGATCGTATCTTTTGATTGCTGAGCTGCGTTCATTTTAGCCATATTTGCATTTTGAAAAGCAATTAGCTTCTTTTGAAATTCTTTCTGGAATTTTATCAAATTGTCATTAAATTTTGAAAAAATATCATTATTAAAAGTTCCCGAATATTTTGATTTTTGAATACTGTCTTTATCAACTACTATTTTTATGTCGCCATTTTCAAGTACAAAAGGAACTTTACCTTCAACAGTTTCCACTTGAATTACCATAATTTCAGGCTCTTTTGCTGAACCTTCCATTACAAATTTACCGTTTTTTACTTTCACAGTATCTAATGCAACAAACTGACCCATCCCATCTTGTTTTTCAAGAAAAACATTTTTTCCATCAGCAATACCTTTTACAGTACCTGAAATAATATATTCGTTTTCACCAGCTCTGTTACATGAAATTATTAGTATAAATACAGCTAATAAGATAAAAATTCTTTTCATTTTAAATATTTTTTAAATTTAAGTTGCAAAAGTATTTAAAAATTGCAAAGTTGACACATATTATTACTTAATTTTTTGTTATACTTTAAAATTATTTACTTTAAAGTTGAAGGACATACAAAATTTGTTATTGGAACATTTGTAGTTCGAATTCCGTTTATTCCTTTTTCAATGTTGATAAAATTATGAAATCCTCTTGATTTTAATATAGAACCAAAAATTACTGAACGATAACCACCTGCACAATGCAAATAAAAATCTTCATTTTTAGGGATTAAATCAAAAATTGAATTTATGGTATCTAATGGTAAGTTAATTGCATTTTCTAGGTGTTCAGCATCATATTCACTTTGTTTTCTTGCATCAACAACAATACTATTTGAATTCATTTCATGGTAAAATTGTTCTGGCGAAATAGAAGAAATATAATCTGTTTCATATCCCGATTTTTTCCAAGAATCTATTCCACCGTCTAAATAACCCATAACATTGTCAAATCCAACTCTTGAAAGTCTAGTGATAGTCTCATTTTCCTTTCCTTCTGGAGTTATTAACAATATGGGTTGTTTCGTATTCATAATTAACGAACCTACCCAAGGTGCAAAATTACCTTGCAATCCAATAAAAATTGATTTAGGAATGTGGCATTTTACATAATCATTTTCATGACGTACATCTAAAATTACAGCGTCAGTATCATTTGCAATGGAATAAAATAATGAAGCTTTTAATGGTTTCTTAGATTTATCAATAACTGAATCTAAACTTGCATAACCTTGAACATTCATCATTACATTTTGAGGAAAATAGGCGGGAGGAGCACCTAGTCCGTCTAAAACTTCTTCAATAAATTCTTCTTTAGTCATATCTGCTCTCAAAGCATAATTAGTTTTCTTTTGATTTCCCAATGTATCTGTAGTTTCCTTACTCATGTTTTTTCCGCAAGCACTACCCGCGCCATGACTTGGATAAACAATTAATTCATCTGATAAGGGTATGATTTTATTGCGTAATGAATCAAATAAATAAGATGCCAGTTTTTCTTGTGTTAAATCATTTACTAGGGATTGTGCTAAATCGGGTCTTCCTACATCACCAATAAATAAGGTATCGCCAGTGATTATTCCATGATCTTTTCCATTTTCATCGGTCAATAAATAACAGGTACTTTCTAATGTATGTCCTGGAGTATGAATTACTTTAATAGTATAATCACCAACTTTAAATTTTTGATTATCGGTTGCAATTATTGCCTTAAATTCTGGTTTGGCTGTAGGTCCAAAAACAATTTCTCCACCTGTTTTTTTTGCTAAATCTAAATGTCCTGATACAAAATCTGCGTGAAAATGCGTTTCAAAAATGTACTTTATTTTGGCATTATCTAAATTAGCTTTATCAATATATGGTTGTACTTCTCTTAGAGGATCAAAAATGGCTACTTCGCCGTTATTTTCTATATAATATGCTGCTTGAGCAATACATCCTGTATATATTTGTTGTATTTTCATTGGTTGTGACTCTTTGTTATATTTTACAATAAAATTTCTTTTGTTACTATCAAGATCGCTATGGTTAATACAAACCAGCCAAATATTTTTTTCAAATGTTGGTCATTAAAAAAACGACTTATATAAATTCCAATTAATATTCCTGTCATTGTAAATGCTGCAAATTTAATCAAGAAATACCAATCTGGATTTATATTTTGAACATCACCTGAAAAACCAATTAGCGAATTACATGCAATAATAAATAAGGAAGTCCCAATGGCTTTTTTAATTGGCAATTTAGCAAAATGAACTAATGCAGGAATTATTAAAAACCCACCACCAGCTCCAATTAAACCGATTAATATTCCAACACAAAAAATTTGAAAAATAACTAAATAAATATTTTGTTTGTAATCTAGTACTTCAGAATCTTGAGTTTTTGGTGAATTAATCATTTTTAAAGCCGCAAGAAACATCACTACTGCAAACAATAGTAACAAAAATAAATCTTTGTTGACAGTAAAATAACTATTATCAATTAAAATAGTTGGAATTGAATGAACTATATATTTTCTTGTTAAGTAAACAGAAATCAGGGACGGAATGGCAAAAATAATTCCGGTCTTTAAAACTACATTTCCTTTCCTGTAATTCAATAAAGTTCCAAAAGACGAAGTCATTCCTACAATGAAAAGAGAATAGGAAGTAGCAATAATTGGATTATAATTTATAATGTAAACCAAAACAGGCACTGTTAATATTGAACCTCCACCGCCAGTTAATCCTAAAACAATTCCAATGATTATAGCACAAAAATATTCTATATATTCAATCATAAATTACTTAATTATGTTCAAATTTAAGAAATTAAATTTGAGTAAATTAATATTCATTTGAAATACTTTAACTAAAAATTATTATTCGTTTTTTCTTTATGAACCATAAAAAATATTAATTTTAATGTTATGAATAATGAATTTAAAAAAGGTTTTTATTTCAAGCTATATGAATCGCCATTTCAGTCGCCTTTTGAAAAACTTTTCGAGGTGTTTAAAGAGTTAATTACTTATACCTCAGGCGATTTTGACGAGGCCATTGATTGGTTACGCCAATTAGATAATGAATATAAATTGACCGATTCAAGCTATACAATTGACGATTTTATTGAGGATTTAAAGAAAAAAGGTTACATAAAAGAAGTACTCCATGATGACGGTTCGACAGGTACAGGTTTAACTGCAAAAACAGAACGTGCAATTCGTCAACAAGCTTTAGACCAAATTTTTGGCAATTTAAAGCGCTCCGGTAATGGAAATCATAAAACTAAACATACTGGAACTGGTGACGAACATACGGGAGAATTAAGAGAATTTCAATTTGGAGATGGATTAGAACAAATTTCTTTAACAGAAAGTTTGAGAAATTCACAAATAAATAATGGAGTAGATAATTTTCAATTGACCGAAAGAGATTTGGTTGTAGAAGACACCCAATTTAAATCTCAAATGAGTACCGTTTTGATGATTGACATTAGTCACAGTATGATTCTTTATGGCGAAGATCGAATAACGCCTGCCAAAAAAGTTGCAATGGCATTGGCTGAATTAATTACCACAAAATACCCAAAAGACTCCCTTGATATTTTAGTTTTTGGTAATGATGCCTGGACAATCTCAATTCGAGATTTACCCTATTTGAAAGTTGGTCCTTATCATACCAATACAGTAGCAGGTTTGCAATTAGCTATGGATTTACTTAGACGTAAACGTAACACCAACAAGCAAATTTTTATGATTACAGATGGAAAACCGAGCTGTGTTCGAGAAAAAGATGGAGAATATTATATGAATAGCAACGGTTTAGACCAATATATTGTCAATAAATGTTACAGTCAAGCTCAACAAGCCAGAAAATTACACATACCGATAACGACTTTTATGATTGCAAATGATCCCTATTTACAAAAATTTATCAATCGATTTACATTAGAAAATCAGGGGAAAGCATTTTATACAGGATTAAAAGGACTTGGAGAAATGATTTTTGAAGATTATGAAAACAACAGAAAAAAGAGAATTAAATAAAAGGATATAAAAAAAATACAATATATAGAACGATAATTTATCAATATGAAAATAGATACCATTAAAACTTTGGGCGAATTAAAAGCTTCAGGATACCAAACCAAAAGTATCAAAGACGAATTAAGAAATAATCTTAGGGAAAAAATCAAAACTGATAAACCTGTTTTTGAAGGAGTTTACGGATTTGAAAATTCAGTGATTCCCGAATTAGAAAGAGCAATTTTATCAAGACATAATATTAATTTTTTAGGATTACGCGGTCAAGCAAAAACGAGATTAGCTCGTTTAATGATTGAATTATTAGATGAATATATACCTATTATTGAGGGTTCTGAAATTAACGATGACCCATTGAAACCAATTTCTCGTTTTGCCAAAGATTTAATTGCTGTAGAAGGAGATAAAACCCCAATTAAATGGTTACATAGAAGCGATAGATTTTTTGAAAAATTAGCAACACCCGATGTTACTGTAGCTGATTTAATAGGTGATGTAGATCCAATAAAAGCTGCAAATTTAAAATTATCTTATGCGGATGACCGCGTGATTCACTTTGGAATGATTCCAAGAGCAAATCGTTGTATATTTGTTATTAACGAATTACCAGATTTACAAGCTCGAATTCAAGTGGCATTATTCAATATTTTGCAGGAAGGTGATATTCAAATTCGTGGATTTAAATTAAGAATGCCATTGGATATTCAATTTGTTTTTACAGCAAATCCTGAAGATTACACTAATCGTGGTAGTATTGTAACTCCGCTGAAAGATAGAATAGGATCTCAAATTTTAACTCACTATCCAGAAACAATAGAAATCGCAAGAAGAATTACACAACAAGAAGCTAATTTGGATCAGATTCAAAGAGATACTATTTATGTTCCTTCATTAGCAAAAGATTTATTGGAGCAAATTATTTTTGAAGCACGTGAAAGTGAGTATATTGATAATAAAAGTGGTGTGAGTGCAAGAATGAGTATTACGGCTTATGAGAATTTATTGAGTACCGCCGAACGTCGAACTTTAAAATCAGGAGAAGACAAAACTTCTGTAAGGTTGTCCGATTTTATGGGAATTATTCCAGCTATTACCGGTAAAGTTGAATTAGTATATGAAGGGGAACAGGAGGGTGCTGCAGAAGTAGCTCAACATTTAATTGGCAATGCAATTCACACCTTTTTACCAGCTTATTTTCCTAAAATTGAGAAGCTAGAAAAGCAAGATGAAAAAACAGCCTATTCCGATTTAATTGAATGGTTTTTTGCTGAAAATGGATTTGAATTATTAGATGATGCCACTGATGAGGAATACAAATCAATATTAGATTCGATTAAACCACTTTCAGTTTTGTTAAAAAAATACCAGCCTCAACTTGAAAATGACGATATCTATTTTATGAAAGAGTTTGTATTATGGGCTTTAGTAGAATATGATAAATTGAGCAAAGACCGAATTTCTGATGGATATCAATTTAGTGATATTTATAGAAATTACATCAATAAATTGTAAAAATAAGGGGTTTAACCCAAGTCTAAACCCCCTTTTAAATTAATCTTGATTGGTTGTTTTTCTCCAAGTATAAGCATTTAAAATATGCCTTTTTGCAAATCTAGTTGGAGAATCCGCATTTACCATTTTTATATAGGTAGCTTTAGGTACACTAATATACTCGTAAATACTACCATTTGAAAAATCAATTATCAATCGACCATCCACAAATTTATAATCTGTAATGGTTGAAGTGCTAATAGTTTCATTGTATTCAGGCAGGTTTTGTTTGATAGTTTCCGGATTGATACTTACTAAAAAATGATAGGCTTCAATAATTTTTTTACTATTTTCCTCTGCTACTCTTAATCCTTCTTCATCACCTTGAAATTTATCAGGGTGTGCCTCTTTCATTGCATTACGATATATGGTTTTCAAGTCTTTTAAATCAACCGATTTATCCACATTTAGTAACTTTCTGTATTCAACTATTTTTTTCATAAAATTATAAAATAAGCGTCTTTGGAATGATTTAGACTATCTATACTATCATTAAAAAGTACAATTTTTTTGCAAAGGTACATTTAAATAAAACAATTCCAATTATTTTAAAATAAAATGGGTTTTAACTTAAAATAAATGATATAAAATTTGTACATTGTAATTTATATTTAGATTGAAACTGAATTTTGCTTTTCAATAACATATAATGAAAAACCTAATAATTATTAGACATGCCAAATCTAGCTGGAACAACCCGGTTAGTGATAAACTAAGAAAATTATCCGAGAGAGGACGAAATGACGCTACTATAGTGTCTGCCGAAAGTAGTAAATGGATGATTGACGATTTTTTTCTTTTTAGTAGTAGTGCGATTCGCGCTATTGAAACCGCATCAATTTTTGCAACTAACTATTCGTTTCCACTTAATCAGATTATTATTAATGAGGATTTATATACATTCGATGAAAATAAGTTGGAAATATTCATCAGAACATTAAACAAAGATTTAGAAAATGTTATTCTTTTTGGTCATAATTCGGCTATAACAAATTTTGTTAATAAATTTGGCGATATATTTATCGAAAATGTGCCCACTTCCGGTTTAGTTTGGATTAAATTTGATTGTAAGGATTGGAAATTATTGAAAAAAGGGAGTACAATTAAAGTTCTATTCCCCAGAGACTTAAAATATGAATAAAAAATTGAATTACAAATACATTGATAGAGAAAAAAGCTGGCTTGCATTTAATGCGAGGGTACTTCAAGAAGCCTCTGATGAGAATGTTCCTTTATTAGATCGACTAAGGTTTTTAGGAATTTTTTCAAACAATTTAGACGAATTTTTTCGAGTGCGATTTGCCGCAATTCGACGCCTGAGTTTATCAGGAATTTCAGGTGAAAAAGTACTTATGGGAATTAGTGCAAATCAATTAGTTAAAGACATTACTGAAATTGTTATTGAACAACAAACAGAGAGTTTAAGAATTTTAAAAATTATTGAAAACAAATTACAAGAAGAAAATATATTTATTATTGACGAAAGTCAAATAACTATAGAGCAAGAGAATTTTATTAAAGACTTTTTTATTCAAAATGTTAGTCCTGCACTTGTAACTATTATTCTTAATGATTTGGCAGAATTTCCAGTTCTCAAAGATACTCTAGGTTATTTAGCAGTAAAATTAGTAATGAAAGCAGATTCTGAATCTAAAATTTTAGGATTATTGAAACCCAAAAAAGAAATTCGTTATGCAGTAATTGAAATTCCAAAATCAATTAACCGTTTTGTTGTTTTACCTTCAGAAAATAATAAACAATATGTAATTCTTTTAGATGACGTGATTCGTCATAATTTATCGAGTATATTTAATATTTTCGATTACGAGAGTATTTCTGCACACATGATAAAAATTACACGCGATGCTCAATTAGATATTGATAGCGATATGAGTAAAAGTATGCTTGAAAAAATAGCTACAAGTGTAAAAGACAGAAGAATAGGGGAGCCGGTTCGATTTGTATATGATCAATCTATAGGAAAAGACACCTTAAAATTTTTTCTTACTAACATGGGAATCGATGCCTCTGATAGTATAATCCCAGGAGGAAGATATCACAACAGAAGAGATTTTATGGATTTTCCAAATCTTGGAAGATTTGACCTATTATATGAACCAAAAATACCACTTCCAGTAGAAGGATTAAGTCTTGACGGTAGTATTTTAAATAAAATATCCAAGAAAGATTTTCTTATAAATGCCCCATATCAGTCATTTTCATATATTATCAAATTTCTAAGAGAAGCCGCTTTAGATCCTCATGTAACTGCAATAAAAATTACATTATATAGACTGGCAAGGAATTCTCAAGTAATTAGCTCTTTGATAAATGCAGCCAAAAATGGAAAAAAAGTTACTGTTCAAATTGAGCTTCAAGCCCGTTTTGACGAAGCAAGTAACATTTCTTATGCTGAACAAATGCAAACTGAAGGAATTGAGTTAATTTTTGGTATAAAAGGTTTAAAAGTTCACAGTAAAATTTGTCTAGTTGAAAGGATTCAAAATGGAAAATTAGTTCGGTATGGATTTATTTCTACGGGTAATTTTAATGAAGCAACAGCAAGAGTATACACCGATGTAACTTTATTTACAAGTCATCAGCAAATTTTAAAAGATGTTTCTAAGATATTTGAATTCTTTAATGTGAATTATAGAGTACATCGTTATAAACATCTAATTGTTTCTCCACATTACACAAGAACTAAAATTAATAAGTTAATAGATCGTGAAATTTCAAATGCTGAAAACGGTAAAACTGCTTATATCAAACTAAAATTAAATAGTTTGACTGACGTACAATTAATAGATAAATTATACGATGCTAGTAATGCAGGGGTAATCATTCAGCTACAAGTTAGAGGTATTTGTTCATTAATTCCGGGAGTTAAAGGAATGAGTTCAAATATTGAAGCTATAAGCATAGTAGATAATTACTTAGAACACGCCAGAATTTATATTTTTGCAAATGATAATGACCCAGAAATTTTTATTTCATCTGCAGATTTTATGACAAGAAATTTAGACGGAAGAGTTGAAGTCACCTGCCCAATTTATGATGAAAGAATTAAAAATGAACTCATAGATATTTTTGAAATTGGATGGAAAGGAAACGTAAAATCTCGTTTACATTCCAATAAATTAGATAATAAATACAGATCAAGAGGAAAAGATTCTGTTTTTAGAGCTCAAAAAGAAATGTATAATTACTATTTAAATCGATTAGACGTAGTTACCGAAAAATTATAAAAATAAATTCATACCCAAATAAAATTTAATGATTACAATAAAAAAATATGCAGCAATTGACGTTGGTTCTAATGCTATGCGACTTTTGGTAGCTAATATTATTGAAGAAGATGGAAAAGATACTCAATTCAGTAAAAGTGCTTTAGTTCGTGTCCCAATTCGTTTAGGACAAGATGTTTTTACTGTAGGAGAGATTTCTAAAGAAAATATCGATAGGATGGTTGATGCTATGAAGGCCTTTAAACTATTGATGAAAGTTCATAAAGTGAAGAAATACATGGCTTGTGCCACATCTGCAATGCGTGAAGCTTCTAATGGTCGAGAAGTGGTAGATATTATAATGAAAAAAACCAAAGTTGAAATCAATATTATCGATGGAAAAACAGAGGCAGCAATTATATCTTCAACAGATTTACACTATCTATTAAAATCAGAAAAAACCTATTTATATGTAGATGTTGGGGGAGGAAGTACTGAGTTTTCACTATTTTCAGATGGAAAAATGATAGCCTCAAAATCATTTAAAGCAGGAACTGTACGACTTTTAAATGAAGGTGTTTCTGATTTTGTTTGGCATGAAATTGAAAATTGGATAAAGAGTAATACTGAAGGTTTCGAAGATGTAATTTTAATAGGTTCTGGCGGAAATATCAATAAGTTATTTAAATTATCTGGTAAAATGCAAGACAAACCTTTATCGTATTTATATATAAACTCACAATTTAATTTTTTAAACTCACTTACCTACGAACAAAGAATTACCGAATTGGGTTTAAATGCAGATCGAGCAGATGTGATAGTTTTGGCAACAAAAATTTACCTAAACGCTATGAAATGGAGTGGTGCAAAAAATATTTATGTTCCTAAAATTGGTCTTTCTGATGGAATTGTAAAAGCGCTATATTTCGGAAAAATCTAAATATCAAGTTCGAATGTTTTTCTTAATATATCCAAATTTTGATTAATCTCTTTTAATCGATTGTATTTTTCTTGAGGTGTAAAAGCTAATTTAGTTTTAACTTCTTCATTCACTACAACTTCAATTTTGATATTATGATTGTGTAAATGACCTTTTAAATATCCTAATAGATTATTTTTTTCTGTTTCAAATTCGATTTTTGAACCTTCATTTGGTAATTCTAATGTGATTGTGGTTCCATTCAATACAGGATCATTAATTAATAACAAAGATTCCAAGATTTTATATCCTTTATCTCCTAATCGTTGTGCATATTTATTCCAATAAAACAACATATCAGTTTCATTAAAATCTTCTAAAGGTAAATGAACTTCTTCTTTTACAATTGATTTTCCTGCCTCTAAAAGTTCCTTTTTTGCTTTGATACTTGCCAATGAAAATGCCGATATATTTGGTTCATTGACAATGTCTGTTGAACTTGATTTTTCGACTTTCCCTATTTTTGATACCTCAGTAATATTTTGAATTAATGGAACTTCATTTTCTTTATTTTCTACAGTTGTAACTTCTACTTTTTCTTCAATAGTATTAATTTCTATTGATACAGCGGCAACTCCTTCATGTTTCTCTGAATTATTTTCAGGTTTTATATTAATTTCAACTGTAGGTTTTTCAACGACGGTTTTGTCAGTTATCGAATAATTAGCAATTCTAAAATGTGTTGGAGGGATTATATATGATTCAACCTTTTTTTTTTCTCCTTCAAAAGTGATAGATGCCAATTGCATTAAACAAAGTTCAACCAGTAATCGCTGATTTTGACTTACTTTAAATTTTAAATCACAATCATTAGCTATTTTAATAGCTTCTAATAAAAATTCTTGTGTAGTTTTTTGAGATTGAATTTCATATAATTTTTGAGCTTGTTCACCAACTTCTAAAAGTGAACTAGTTGTTGGAGACTTACAAACCAATAAATCCCTAAAATGAGACGCTAATGCAGTTATAAAATGATGACCGTCAAATCCTTTAGAAAGAATTTCATTGTAGGCCATCAATAATTCAGGAATTTTATTTTCAATAATTAAATCAGTAATATTGATATAGGTTTCATAGTCAAGTACGTTCAAATTTTCTGTAACCGCTTGTCGAGTTAAGTTATTACCACAAAAAGAAACTACCCTGTCAAATATAGATAAGGCGTCACGCATTGCACCATCTGCTTTTTGTGCAATAATATGTAACGCATCATCCTCAAATTTAATTCCTTGGCTTTCGGCAACTTCAGCAAGATGTTCTTTTGCGTCTTTTACGGTGATCCTTTTAAAATCAAAAATTTGACAACGAGATAAAATAGTTGGAATAATTTTATGCTTTTCAGTAGTTGCCAGAATAAAAATGGCATGTTTTGGTGGTTCTTCTAATGTTTTCAAAAATGCATTAAATGCAGATGGAGATAACATGTGAACCTCATCAATTATATAAACCTTATATTTTCCTGTTTGTGGAGGAATTCTAACTTGGTCAATCAAATTTCGAATATCATCAACCGAGTTATTGGAGGCCGCATCCAATTCAAATATATTGAATGCAAAATCTTCTAAAGGATCATCATATCCTGGTTGGTTGATTTTTCTGGCTAAGATTCTAGCACAAGTTGTTTTTCCAACTCCCCTAGGTCCAGTAAATAATAATGCTGACGCCAAATGATTGGTTTCTATGGCATTTAATAAAGTATTGGTAATGGCTTTTTGACCTACAACATCTTTAAATGTTTTAGGGCGATATTTACGAGCCGATACTACAAATTCCTCCATTGAATAATATTGATTTACAAATATAGATTTATTATTCCAATTTTGAAATTCTAATTGATTATAATTTTTTTTAAAAAAAATAAACAATTTCTATGAAAATTTTATTCAATTAATATTGTAAATTTGCATCGCAGACCGCCTTATCGCCATACCAATGTATGGAGGAAAGTCCGGACACCAAAGAGAAGCATAGCGGGTAACACCCGTCATTTCGAGCAATCGAAATAGGACTAGTGCAACAGAAAGAAAGTACAGGTTAAGCTGTAGTGAAACCAGGTAAACTCTATGCGGTGAAATTTCAAGTATATCAATAGTTAAGGGCTTCTCGTCCGTTGTTGAAGGGTAGAAAGATGGAGCTCGCGAGTAATTTCGAGCCTAGATAAATGATAAGGCCACGCAAAACGTGGACAGAATCCGGCTTACAGGTCTGCTTTTTTAATTTTCGAATAAATTACACTGTCTAAAAATTCTCCATTAAAATAGGTATCCTCTTTTAAATGTCCTTCTTTTACAAATCCGTTTTTTTGTAAAACTCTTTCTGATGCAGAATTTCTCGGGTCAATAATAGCTTCTACCGAATGCAAATTCATTTCGTTAAATCCATAATCTAAAGCTCTTTCAACTGCTTCAGAAGCAATTCCTTTACCATGATTTTCGGAGAGTAACATGTAACCAATTTCTGATCTAAAATCTTCGAATTTTGTTCTATAAAAACCAATAATTCCAAGTAATTTATTTTCACCTTTAAAGGTAATTGCCCAATTTATTGACTCATTTTTTTCAATTCCACTATCCAAAAGAGCAATATGAGCAAGTGCCTCCTCATCATTTGTTAACAATGGTCGTGGGATGTATTTCATCGTTTCTGGATTGGAACGCATTAAAAGAACTTCTTTAATATCGTTATTGTTCACTCTTCGAAGAAATAATCTCTCCGTTTCTAATTCAGGGAAAGGGGTAAAATTGAGTTCTAACATAATTTGGCTTATAAAATTTCTATTAAATAATTGATTTCGAATTTTTGATTAATTCCGAGAATTTGAATACCTTCTTTTTCTTCTAAATTACCATTGTTATTTATTGTATCAGCATATCCAATCCAGGGTTCTATACAAATAAAAGGAGCTTGACTTTTAGTCCAAATCCCTAGCGAAGGAAAGTCATTATAATGAACTTTTAAAATAGGAACCTCGTTTTGTAGCAAGGTAACTGATTTTGATTCTATTGTTTTGAAAATTAATGCATCATTATCAAATAATGGATATTTCAAAGGTAAACAATTATTTTCTAATAGCAGTTCATAGGTAGTATTTGATATTAAGTCTTTTTCCAAAATTGAAACTTCTAATTTTTCAAATTTTTCAAATTTCAATTTGTAGTTATCAAAATTGTCAGCTATTGCAAATGCGGGATGAGCACCAATTGAAAATGGCATAGAGAAATGATTATTATTCTTCACCTTAAATCCAATATTTAATTTAGTATTTGATAAGGTGTAGCTTATATGTAATTCAAATTTAAATGGATATTTTTCTAGTGTAGTTTCGGTTTCCTTTAGAGAGAAAACTACTTTTTCATTAGTTTGTTCTATAACATCAAAATTCATATCTCTTGCAAATCCGTGTCTTGGCAAATGATAAATAGTACTTTTATAGATGTAAGTATTGTTCTTAAAACTTCCCACAATTGGAAATAAAATAGGGGAGTGTTTTCCCCAAAAATCTGGATTTCCTTCCCAAATAAACTCCCGATTGTTATTGTTTTTCAAAGAAATTAATTCTGCCCCAAGGCTGTTTATTGTTGCTGTAAGTTGTGAATTGGATAATATGATTTTCAATTGTAATGATTTTTAGCAAAAATAGTATTTCTACTATTCACTAAAATGAAACTTTCATTAATTTATGTTAAATATATTTTTATTTGAATAAAAAGTAGCAAATTTGGAATTCGAATTCATAGGTATTGTTTTACTTATTTGTAACAATCTAAAAATTAATTCGTCTCCTATTAAAATTTAAATTTTATGAAAAACAAGTTTACAAAAGCGTTATTATTTTCAGCTTTATTTTTTGGATCAATGGTTGCATTTGCACAGCAAAATCCTGCAACTGAAACTAAAAAAGTTTCAAATTATAGTTATGTAGAAGCATTTGCTCCAAATTTCTATACTAAAAACGGAACTGCAACCCGTTCAGCAAGTGGACAGCCTGGTGAAAAATATTGGCAAAACAGAGCCGATTACCAATTATCAGCTAGTTTAAACGAAAAAACAAGTGAAATTGTTGGTTCAGAAACGTTGACTTATACGAATAACAGCCCGGATAAATTATCATTTCTATGGATGAATGTCGATCAGAATTTATTTAAAAATGATTCTCGCGGAAATGCTGTAGTTCCTGTAAAAGGAAGCCGTAACGGGGCAAAAGGTGAGAAATTTGATGGTGGTCACAAAATTAAATCCGTTAAAGTTATATCGAATATTGGTGGAAAAGTAGTTGAAAAAGATGCTAAATTCGAGATTAATGATACTAGAATGAAAATTTCACTTCCACAAGAACTAAATGCAAACGGAGGTGCTGTGAAATTAAAAATCGAATTCTCATACATTTCTCCAAACTATGGTTCAGATAGAACAGGTGTTTTAGATACTAAAAATGGCAAAATATTTACGATAGCTCAATGGTATCCTAGAATGTGTGTTTATGACGATGTAAAAGGTTGGAACACCCCACCATATCAAGGTGCAGGAGAGTTCTATTTAGAATATGGTGATTTTGACGTGAATATTACTGCGCCATCAAATCATGTTGTGGTTTGTTCTGGAGAATTGGTTAATGCAAATGAGGTGTATTCTGACAAACAACAAAAATTATGGGCTGCTGCTGCAAATAGTGATAAAACTGTTGTAATTCGTTCTGCTGAGGATGTAGCTAAAGCGGTTTCAAACCCATTAGCAAAACCTACATTAACTTGGCATTTTAAAATTAAAAATTCCAGAGACGTTTCCTTTGCTTCTTCTGCTGCCTTTATTATTGATGCTGCAAGAATTAACCTTCCTAGCGGTAAAAAATCACTTGCTATTTCAGCTTATCCTGTAGAATGTGAAGGAGATTCAGCTTGGGGACGTTCAACGGAATATACTAAAACTTCAATCGAAAATTACTCAAAAAGATGGTACGAATATCCTTATCCAGCTGCTACAAACGTTGCCGGTAATGAAGGTGGAATGGAATATCCAGGTATTGTTTTCTGTGGTTGGGAATCTAAAGGAGAAGAATTATGGGGAGTAACTGATCACGAATTTGGACACATTTGGTTCCCAATGATTGTGGGTTCAAACGAAAGATTGTTCGCTTGGATGGACGAAGGTTTCAATACTTTTATTAATTCTTTAAGTTCACAAGATTTTAATAATGGTGAATATAAATCTCCACCAACTGATATGCACCAAATGTCGGAAGTATTTACGAGACCTTCGATTGAACCTATGTTCACAGCTCCTGATTGTTTCAAAGAAGCTAACATGGGAATTTTAGCTTACTATAAACCTTCTGCTGGATTAATTATGTTAAGAGAGCATATATTAGGAAAAGATCGTTTTGATAATGCATTTCAAACCTATATTAAGAGATGGGCATTCAAACATCCAACACCGGATGATTTCTTCAGAACTATTGAAAATGTTGCTGGTGAAGATTTAAATTGGTTTTGGAGAGGTTGGTTTATCAATAACTGGCGTTTTGACCAAGGTATTACTAAAGTTAAATATGTGAAAAATAATCCAAAATTAGGAGCGGTGATTTCAATAGAAAATTTAGAAAAAATGCCCCTTCCTGTAATTTTAGATATCAAATTTAA
Source organism: Flavobacteriaceae bacterium (assembly GCA_009926065.1). GTDB lineage: Bacteria > Bacteroidota > Bacteroidia > Flavobacteriales > Flavobacteriaceae > Flavobacterium. The sequence goes on along the minus strand of RFPP01000009.1, from coordinate 25,310 downwards.
AAATGGTGATGTAAAAAGAGTAAACTTACCTGTTGAAATATGGCAAAAAAATGTTGATTGGTCATTTAAATTTGACTCTACAGAAGAAATTGAAACCATTATCATAGATCCTGATCATGTATTTCCTGACGTAAATACGGCCAATAATACCTGGACATCAGCATCAAGCGAATTAGAAAAGGACGTTATTTTAGATGCTTATTTTGGGACTTATTCAAGTACTATGATTCCAATCAAAATAGTTTTTACTGAAGAAGACGGTTCGTTAATAGCAAAAGCTACAGGACAACCAAATTTTCCTCTTGAAAATGCAGGAAAAGATAAATTTACATTTGAACAAGCCGGTTTAACTATTCAATTTAATGAAACAAAAACAGAATGTAATTTAATGATTAACGGTCAAACGTTCTTATTTACAAAAGACAAACAATAGTTAGTTATAATTCAAAAAAAAAACACCAACTGAGAAGTTGGTGTTTTTTTTATCTCTTAAGCTGGAATTTGCTGACTTAAACAATGTAACGTGCCAAAACCCCAAATAAAATCGATGGCGCTAATTCCAATAATTTCTCGATCAGGAAAACAATCAGAAAGAATATTTAAAGCCACTCTATCATTAGAATCGTTGAAAGTTGGCACCAATACACATTTATTTAATATTAAAAAATTTGCATAACTTGCAGGTAACACAATACCGTCAAAATGAATTCTTTTTGGCATTGGTAATTCCACAATGTTTAATGGTTTTCCATTTTCTAATTTGGCGTTTTGCAGCCTTTTTAAATTGTCTTGCAGCGGTTTGTAATTGCTATCTTTTTTATCAGATTCTACTACGGTTATCACTGTATTTTCATTAACAAAACGACATAAATCATCAATATGACCATGTGTATCATCGCCTTCAATTCCGTTTCCTAACCATATAACATTGGTAATTCCAAGGTATTCTTTGAAAACAGCTTCATAATCTTCTTTAGTAAAATTTTTATTTCTAACCTGAATTGTAGGATGCATCAAACATTCTTCAGAAGTAATTAGTGTTCCTTTTCCGTTGGTTTCAATCGCGCCACCCTCTAAAATTACCGGTTTTCCTTTATAAGTAACTTGTTGGACCGGAATATCTAAAAATTTTGCTACCATCCTTGGAATCCATTGGTCCAAATGATAGTTGTTGTATTTTGCCCAACCATTAAAATTAAAGTCTAAAGCTTCTCTTTTAGTACCATTTTTTACAATAATAGGACCTGAATCGCGCATCCAACTTCTATTTGTTTTGTGTATTATAAATGAAACAGCTTTAATATTAACTTCTGCAATTTCAAGCATTTCGATAACTTTGGCTTTCAACTTTTCATCGGCAACAACCAAAACAACCTCTTCAAATGTGGTTACTTTTTTGATGAATTCTACAAACGCCCATTGAATCGCCTCGTATTTTCCAGGCCAATCTTTACCATTATGAGGGAAACAAAGTAAAATGCCTTGTTGCTTTTCCCATTCTGCTGGAAATCGTCTTGAATTTATCATTATTCTATAGCTCTTTTAGTAATGTCTTCAAAAGCATCAATTCTTCTATCACGTAAAAACGGCCAATTCTGACGTACATTTTCCTGTAAGTCTAAATCGACTTCAGCAATCAAAATTTCTTCTTTATCGTGTGAGGCTTGCGCCAATATTTCTCCTTGTGGACCAGCTATAAATGAGGATCCCCAAAATTCAATCCCAGACGTATTTGGTAAATATTGTTCCAAACCAATTCTGTTGGCAGCAGCAACATAAACTCCATTTGCAACAGCGTGTCCCTTCATTACGTTCATCCAGGCACCGTGTTGGTTTTCGCCATATTGTTCTTTTTCCAGTGGATGCCAACCAATAGCTGTTGGATAAAACAAAACTTCGGCACCTTGCAAAGCCGTTAAACGAGCTGCTTCAGGAAACCATTGATCCCAACAAATTAGCGTTCCAATTTTTCCTTTGTTAGTTGGAAAAGCTTTAAAACCTAAATCACCAGGGGTAAAATAGAATTTCTCATAAAAATGAGGATCATCTGGAATGTGCATTTTACGGTACAATCCAGCTTCCGATCCATCGGTATCAATAATATAGGCGCTGTTATGGTAAACTCCAGCCATTCTTTTCTCAAAAAACGGAACAATAATTACTACTCCCAACTCTTTAGCTAATTCGCTAAAAGCGATAAATGAAGTACTGTAAAGTGGTTCTGCTAAAGCAAAATTATCGACATCTTCACTTTGACAAAAGTAATGACTACTATATAATTCAGGTAACGAGATCACTTCGGCACCCATTTTTGCAGCCTCTCGAACCCAAGACAAACATTTTTTAAGGTTGTTCTTGGCAACATCGTTCAAGTTTAATTGTACAACCGCTATTTTGTATTTATTATTTGCCATAGCTAAAATTTTAGACTGCAAAAATAGTTATTTTTATAAATAGTGCTTTAAAAAAAATCTTTAATGTACAAGTCATAAAAACGAAAGTAGTAGCATATTTGTTTATCTTCTAGCAGATCCATAGATTTTCTTCGCGTTCTTTACGGTTAAAATTTGAATCGAAACATGTTTCAGCATCTTTATTACCACAAACTACACCCTAATCAAACTAATTTAGATAACTTTGTAAAATCAAAATTCATCTGAATCACTATGAGTATTTTTAATTCCATTTTCGGGGAGCCAAAACCCAATTCTAGTTCATCCAATATTAAATGGACCCCAATGGAACATTTGGGTCAAATAGATGAAATTATTGCCCTTTCTGAGCAAATCCCGGTTATTATTTTCAAACACAGTACGCGTTGCAGCATCAGTAGAATGGCTTTGAAGAATTTTGAAAATGAATATGATTTAGGCGAAAATGTTGCGGCTTATTTCCTTGATTTAATTTCTTTTAGGGAAGTATCTAATGAAATTGCCACACGTTTTAATGTGGTACATCAATCGCCTCAATTATTGTTAATAGTAGGAGGGAAGTCGGTTTATGATGTTTCCCACAGTTCCATCGATGCCCAAGAATTAAAATCAAAAATACAATAGGTTGAATAGTACTAACTATATTCTGAATGCTGAATTTAAAGGAATCGTTTATAGCGAGGAGGAAATTAGTTATAAGGAATATGAAAACTGCACTTTTATAGATTGTAATTTCACCAATTGCATTTTTCTAGCTGCCAGTTTCATCGATTGTAAATTTTTGAATTGCAATTTCAATTCGGCAAAAATCAATCATACTTCTTTAAGAACTGTATATTTTAGTAAGTGTAAAATTAGCGATGTGAATTTCGCTATGATTGACAAATTCATTTTTGAAATTCATTTTAAAGATTGCATTTTAGACTTTTCGAAATTTTATGGTTTGAAGTTAAAAGGAACCACATTTACCAATACAAGTCTTGTTGCTGTTGACTTTATGGCGGCCGATTTAAGTGAGGTAGTTTTTGAAAACTGTGATTTGTACCGAAGTGAGTTTGATAAAGCCAACGCTTTTAAAACCAATTTTAAAACCAGCTTTAATTATACAATTAATCCGGAAAGCACTAAAATTAAGAAAGCTATTTTTTCATTAGAAGGGGTAAAAGGGTTACTTTACAAATATGATATTATCGTAAAATAGTTAGCTCAGTTTTTTGAACATCTTGAAATCTTCCATAAGGTAACCAAAATCCAATTCGATATCTTCTTCGCCAATGCATTCAAAACCTATTTTGGTATAGAAATGAAAGGCTTTATTAAACCGATTTACATTCAGTGAAATTCCGATTTGATTGAGTTGATTTGCTATTTTTTCTATTTCAGAAATAAGTAATTTTCCCATCCCTTTTCCTTGTGCCCCTGGAAGTAGATAAATTTTGTGTAACCGAAGGATTTTTTCACCCAAATAATCAGGTTCATAGGAAGCAAAGCCAAGGCAATTATTATTTTCTTTCACCAATAAAAAATGATGGTTTTTATTGTTAAGATTATCTGTTAGTGTTGTATCACTATAGAATTTTTCTAGCATGTAATCTAATTGAGCTTTCGGTAAAATAGAGCCATAAGCAACAGGCCAAGTGGTGTAAGCAATTTCTCTAATGGTATTAAAATCGGCTGAATTTGCTTCAGATATTAGTATCATTCTGGTTTTTGGTATAAGAATTATCCATGCATGGTTTCGCGTTTTCCATAATTTTCAATTATGGAAGCCTCGAATTCTAGCCATTCGCGCCATCTTTTTTCAACGTCAATTCCTTGACCGTATTTTCTGGCATAGGTAATAAAAGTAGTATAATGTCCAGCTTCGCTTTCCATTAAATCTCTATAAAAATTAGACAATTCTTCGTCTTTAATATTTTCTGAAAGGACCTTAAATCGCTCACAACTTCTGGCTTCAATCATGGCAGAAAACAACATTCGTTCTACAAATCCTGAAACACGACTTCCGGTATTGCTTTTCTTCATGTATTGCGCTAATTCTCCTACATATTCATCTTTGCGTTCTCTGGCTAGCGTTAATCCACGTTTTTTGATGATATTATGAACCATTTCAAAATGCTCGATTTCCTCTTTGGCCAAAGCCAACATATCCGAAACTAAATCTGGATATTCCGAATTGATGGTGATAATAGTAATAGCGTTGGATGCCGCTTTTTGCTCACACCAAGCATGATCAGAAAGGATTTCTTCAATATTGGATTCCACGATATTAACCCATCTAGGATCGGTAGGTAATTTTAATCTTAAAACTGACATATCTTTTAGTTTATAGTTTAAGGTTTGAAGTTATTTCTAAAAAACTTAAACTTCTATCTATTTAATTAGAAAACAAACATTGCTCTTTCGCCCATCATTTCATTCACTTCGTCTGCAACTTGTTCAATTACATCTTCATCAGTGTGATTCATAATAACTCTATCGATCATTTCTACGATGGTTTCCATATCGCTTTCTACTAATCCTCGGGTAGTAATTGCTGGAGTTCCCACTCTAATTCCAGAAGTGATAAAAGGTGATTTATCATCAAATGGAACCATGTTTTTATTTACTGTAATTTCTGCCTTTACTAATGCGTTTTCTGCTTCTATACCAGTAATGTTTTTATTTCTAAGGTCAATTAACATCATATGATTATCAGTGCCACCAGAAATTAAATCGTATCCTCTTTTCACAAATGCTTCTGCCATAGCTTTTGCATTTTTTTGAACTTGAAGGGTATATCTAAAAAATTCATCAGTTAAAGCCTCACCAAATGCCACTGCTTTTGCCGCAATTACGTGCATTAATGGACCTCCTTGATTTCCTGGGAAAACAGCTAAATCCAATAAAGACGACATCATTCTGATTTCTCCTTTTGGGGTAGTTAAACCAAATGGATTTTCGAAATCTTTACCCATTAAAATCATTCCCCCTCTAGGACCACGAAGTGTTTTGTGGGTAGTAGTAGTAACGATATGGCAATGAGGAATTGGATCGTTCATTAATCCTTTCGCAATTAACCCAGCAGGATGAGAAATATCTGCTAATAAAATAGCCCCAACGCTATCAGCGATTTTTCTGAAACGCTCAAAATCCATATCTCTACTGTAAGCTGAAGCTCCTGCAATAATTAATTTTGGTTGTTCTTTAGTTGCAATTTCTTGAATTTTATCGTAATCAAAACGGCCTGTTTCTTTTTCAACACCATAAAATGACGGAGTATACAAACGTCCTGAGAAGTTAACTGGTGAACCATGTGTTAAATGTCCACCGTGTGACAAATCGAAACCTAAAATTTTATCACCAGGTTTCAAGCAAGCATGAAAAACTGCGGTATTTGCTTGTGACCCTGAATGCGGTTGAACGTTTGCATATTCCGCTCCAAAAAGCGCTTTGGCTCTATCAATAGCGATTTGTTCTACCACATCTACTACTTCGCAACCTCCGTAATATCTTTTTCCCGGGTATCCTTCAGCATATTTATTGGTTAAACAAGATCCTGCGGCTTCCATTACTTGATCACTTACAAAATTCTCTGATGCTATAAGTTCAATCCCGTGAATTTGTCTGTCTTGTTCTTCTAAAATTAGGTTAAAAATTTCGTTGTCGTGTTGCATTTTGAAGTTGTTATTAATTTTAACGCAAATTTACAAAAAAAAGGTTTGTATAATTTCTAGTTTATGATATATTTGGTGCATATTTTTCAACAAACTAATCAACATAAAAATGCCTATAACTGCAAACGATCCTAAAAGAAAATCTTGGCTTAAAGTTGCCAATGATAGTGATTTTCCGATTCAAAATATCCCTTTTGGAGTTTTTCTAACTCGTGAAAATGTGGTAACTGTTGGAACCAGAATTGGTAATTATGCCATAGATTTAGGTGCTTTACAACAGTTAAACTACTTTGAAGACATTGAACTTACCGATGATATGTTCATGCAAGACACTCTAAATGACTTTATTTCTGATGGTAAAAAAACGTGGCGATTGGTAAGAAATAGAATTGCTGATATTTTTGATGCAAACAATCCAAAATTACGGGATAATGAAAAACATAAAAAAGTAGTAATTTTCAATATTGATGAAGTTGAAATGCAATTGCCTGTATTAATAGGTGATTACACCGATTTTTATTCAAGCAAAGAACACGCTACTAATGTGGGAATGATGTTCCGTGATCCTGAAAATGCGTTATTGCCCAACTGGTTACATTTACCTGTAGGATATCATGGTAGAAGTTCTTCAATAATTCCTTCCGGAATTCCGGTTCATCGCCCAATGGGACAAACGTTGCCATTCGGTGAAAATACTCCCGTTTTTGGTCCTTCAAGGTCGATTGATTTTGAACTTGAAACGGCATTTATTACTACTGATGTTAATATTATGGGAGAAAATATTCCAATTCATGAAGCTGAAGATTATATTTTTGGAATGGTTTTACTGAACGATTGGAGCGCTCGTGACATTCAAAAATGGGAATATGTGCCACTTGGTCCCTTTTTAGCTAAGAATTTTGCTTCTTCAATTTCTCCATGGATAGTTACTATGGACGCTTTGGAACCATTTAGAACCAAGAGTCCAAAGCAAGAACCTACTCCTTTAACGTATTTACAACAAAAAGGTAAAAACGCATTTGATATTCATTTGGAAGTGGCAATCCAACCTGAAAAAGGAGAGCCAACAGTGGTTTCAAAAACCAATTTTAAATATATGTATTGGACCATGAGTCAACAACTAGCTCACCATACCTCTAATGGTTGTAGAGTAAATTCAGGAGATATGATGGGATCGGGAACTATTTCAGGACCTACGCCAGATAGTTTTGGATCGATGTTAGAATTGACTTGGGGTGGAAAAAACCCTATCAAATTAAAGGATGGAACGGAACGTAAATTCATTAACGATTATGATACCGTTATCATGAAAGGTTACTGTCAAAATTCGCACGTTCGTATAGGTTTTGGTGAAGTTTTCAGTCAGCTTTTACCGCCTTTTGTGAGAAAATAATTATTTATTACTAAACATAGTTTAAAAGCCTAATTGTAAAAGAATTAGGTTTTTTTATTTTATTTATTTCCTTTTGCTCGATTATGAGTTTTACACAGCATTTGGCAATTTTTGGAATCTGTTGCTCCGCCTTTGCTCCATGCCGTAACGTGGTCAGCATCCATTTCTGTGATGTGCCAAATTTTAGTTTTGTTAGCGTCATGACCTAAAGCACATAAAGGACAATTTGAAATTCCTTTTTTTTCTGCTACTGAAGATTGCTTTGCACACATCGATTTTTTTGTTGCCTCATCAAAAACTCTTACTTCTAGTAACTTCGAGTCGGTTGAACCACCCAAAATATATTCAAAAATTCCTTTTCTATTTTTTATATAGGGGTCGGCATATAGTTTTTTCAATTCTTCCGATACCGCTTTTGAGTTATAAGGTTGTTTTTTATATTTTTCATATAATCGTCCCCATTCCAAGCCTCGCATTTCACTTTCAACATCTATAAAAACGGTAGATACCCAATCTATCACACTTTTAAAATAATTTGTTAACTCGGTAATTTCTGTATCAAATCGGTGACGGCTCATATATTCGCCTGCATTTCCTTTGCTTACCCATTCCAATGCTCTTTCTAAATATTCTTGTCTGTTGGCGCTACCCGAAACATAAGCACTCCATTTTTGAACATTTGCATTTTGGCTATTACTGAATTCCTCTTTGCCCAGCGTCACAAAAGGACCAGAACACACAGCATTCAATAACTCTTGATTGTTAAGCGGAACACCGGCAATATTGATAGTGCGAAACCATTCTTTTATTTCACTTTCGGTGCCTTCACATTCATAGATTAAGAGTTTAGTATCTAGTATTTTTTGTTGTTTATCAGTTGCGATACCACTAAAATATTGCTCCATTCCGTTCTCATCTTTTACCGCAAATTTATTGGTAACAAACCTACCAAAGCTTGTAATACGTTGTTGCCCATCCAATACCTCAAGATTTGAATCGCTGATTTTATTGAAATAAATTAACCCTAAAGGGTATCCTTTCAGTATTGATTCTATTACCGCAACATCCCTTTTGCCATCGGCATAAATATAGTTTCGTTGGTATTCTGGTTGAATAGTTAGTTTTCCTGCTAAACCAAACAAGCTTTTGCCTTCAAGTTGGTTATATATAAATCCATCACAAATGTCTTTAATTGTTATATTTGTTTGTAGTGTTGTTCTCATTATTTCTTATGTTTCTGTGCTTAATAAATACTCTATGATAAGTTTTCTGGCATAATTTTCCATCATACATCATCTGTCTTGATTTATATTCTTTAAAAGCAGGACTTTTTTTAAGAATTTCTAAATCTATACAAGGTTCATTACATGATAAAATTTCAAATTGTTCAGGTGAGTATTTGTCTAAAAAGCTAATTGGAACTCCCATAACTCCTTTATAATCAATAGGAATAGCGACTGTATACGGAACTTCAATAGCATCATGGTTTTGATATTTCATGTAATTATCACCTTTTAATTTTTTACTAAATTTTATATTATCCTCTATTGTCATTAATTCTAAGGGTTGATGTCGTTTTCCATGATCCAAATTTGTGAACCAACATGTGTTCCCCATTTTTTGAATTGTCCCATCTGGTTTTAAATATTGTTTTGCTCCACTTGTAAATCCAAGCCAAATTTTATTATTTTTAATTATAGGAAACACTTCTTTATATGTTATAGCATTCATATTGCCAATAATTACGAATTTCTTATTTGCTTCTAGAATCCAAGCTAAAAAGTCTCTAAACAATGAAAAAGGAGGATTAGTAATAATGATGTCAGCTTCGTCTCGTAGGCTTTTTATCTCATTACTATTAAAGTCGCCACTTCCCGCTAAATATTCCCATTCTAAATCATCTACATTTATTATTCCATCCCCTGATTTATCTCTTGTAAGTGTAAAAATTTTGCCATTTTTTCGGGTTTTGTATTCATCAAATTTTGGATCGTTAACTTCAAAAAGTGTGGGTTCGTAATCCGTTTTGACTTCTTTGCTTTCAGCGGCATAACTGGTGCTAATTAGTTTTTTTAATCCAAATTTTTCAAAGTTCTGAGCGAAAAACCTTGTAAAGTTGCTCCATTCGGGGTCATCGCATGGAAGTAGGATAGTTTTGTTTTTAAAAACATCAGGGTTGAAATCTAAATAGGCATTAATTTCTGTTTGAATATCGTTGAATTGTGTGTAAAACTCATCGTTTTTTGCTGTTTTAGCTTTTGATAAGTTGCTGTTTTTTGTTTTTTCAGCCATTGTTGCAATTGGTTTGGTTTGTAATTCATTGTTTCGAGGGATTTAATAATTGTTTAAATGGGGGGGGGTTATATTATTATGTTATACGAGTTTTAAATTTTGGTTCTTCATATATAAAATAATCATTGGGTACATGAAATTGAAGCAGTTCTTTTTCTGAATTTAAAATTTCAATTTTATCCTTAACTTTAAGTTTATTTCTAAAAAGATTTTCAATTATTAATTTCTGTCCATTTGGGTCTTGATATACAATTTTTTTAAAAGTGGTTTTTAAGTTAGCAAAAAGTAATTGATCTATTTCTCTATTAAATGCTGGAAATGAATAACCTATTATTACTAAAACATCAGTATTGTTCATTACCTTTTTTACATTTTCAAAAAAAACATCATTTGTTTTGTGCTCCCAAGCATATTTAATATGGTTTTTAAATGTTATTTGTTCATTTTTTAAAGCATCATATATCAGTTCTCGATGTTTCCAAAATTTATCAGGATCTTTGGTATTTTCAAAATTATGTTCTTCTTTATTGGGTAAATTATTTGATAAAAAACCGTGATATCCATTTAAATGAAATATATCATTTGAACTTTGGTTATTAGTTGATTTAAATTTTAATTCCTCATTAATTTGATTGTAGTCTAAATTGTCACCATTTTCTTTAAAAAGTTTATATGTTTTTTCAAGTTGAAGATCATAATTCCAAGTAATTATTTTGATATTATTATTTAACTCAATTTTGTTTTCGTCAACTTTATTTAGTAATAAAGAAAATAGTGATTTATATCGATTGTCAATTTTTGAATATGAATTGTTAGAATCATACCTTTTTTTGAAATTTTCAAATAAATCATAAAAAATACTTACACTCATTTTTAATAACTCTAATTTTTCAATTTCGTTATTCAAAAATAATTTCCTTGCATAGGTATCAATGGTATTATATTCTTTAGCTTTTGTTCCAAAATATCCTATATACCATATAATTTTTTTTTTGTTTTCTATTGGAATACTTTCATATTCTTCATCATTAAATTTATAATGTCTTGTGTCATCATTTTCTGTTGTAGAAATTAAGAATCTTTTTCTTAATTCAAATCTTGCAACATTAACCATCATTTCTGCTTGTTTTTCTAAAATCGGATTTGAATTGAAACTCGCACCTGCTCCTAAGTAATATGTAATATTAGCCATGATAATTATTTACTGCTATTTAATGGTGGAACCTCTCCATATAGCTGTCTATAGTTTTCTAATATTTCTTTTTCAAATATTTTAGCATTATCATTTTCTTCAAATTCAATTGCTAAAGTTTCTAGCGGAAATTCTGTTTGAATAGATAGTAATGATTTATAATTTAATCCAAATGTATGTGCGGTTGCATTATAATTAGGTTGTAATACTCTCCAAAGCATTCGAACCCTATCTTTAAGATTTTCAGATTTACCAATGTATAATATACCTTCTTGGTCTATTCCTAATAATCTTTGTAAATGTTTAGGTTTATCTCTTTCATCTATTGAGTATATTTTGTAAATTCCTGATTTAGATGGAATTTGAAAATGAAAATCTTTATTTGAAATTCTAATTTTAGTCATAATCGTATTTTTATATTTTTCACCTACTCTTTACAGTTTTCGGTTTCCCTGATAATAGATAGTTCTATTTGGCTTATGGTTTACTTCATAACCCCGTATTATTAATACTTGGTGAATAAACAATCTCAGCTCATTTCTTTTTCTAAACGGTCAATTTTATCCCGAAGCAGTTCAATAGTTGTTTCTGCCGACATTAATGAAACTTCATACACCGATATTAATTTATCCTTTAATTCATCTGGGTCTTCAGTTGAATTGTATTTAAAATCTTGATCGTCTATATTGAACCCTATTTTGAATTTGTCAATAAACTTTTTGGAAGGAGAAATTTTTCCATTCATAATATTGGAAATACTGCCTTTACTCATTCCTGTTTTTTCCGCTATTTCGTTGTTTGTTGGAACTATAGGGAGTAATTTGAGAGTTTTTTTAAATTCCTCTTCACCGTTATATCGCTTAATGTTGATCATAATACTAAAGAATTACAATTAAACGAATTTATTTTCTCTGAGGGATTTTTTGCAGATAAGCAATTGTGGTAGCATTTTTTTGACATAAAATAATTTTTAATGGTTTCTAATCGGGGTAAACGTAAGAATAATATTTATCAAACAGATATTAAAAACTGCTTGTTTTTTAATACAATCATGTATTTTAACATTTTAAGTTTAGAATAGTTTATTTTTTAATTAATATATAAAAATAGGGGGTATAAGATATTAACATTTATAATTTTAAGGTTAATAACTATATTTTTAGGGGGGTATAATTCAAAAAAATGTATTTTTTTTTAAAAAAAATAAAAATATTGATTAAATTTAAAACTAACATTTTATATATTTGCAAGCAAAAGAATCAGATTACTAATTAAAATAGCAAATTCCATGGCAAATTTAAGATTTCAATCACTAAAAGAAGCGGCAAACAGAACGAGTATTAAGTTTGAAGAAACCAATAAAAAGTCAACTATTTTTGGTTCAAATGTTTTTAATGACAATGCGATGAAGCAATTTTTAACCTCAGATGCCTACAAGGCGGTTAAGGATGCGGTTCAATATGGGACTAAAATAGATCGAAAAATTGCTGATTACATAGCTATGGGAATGAAAGAATGGGCTTTAACTAAGGGAGTAACCCATTATACGCATTGGTTTCAGCCTTTAACCGGAACTACTGCAGAGAAGCACGATGCTTTTTTTGAAACTTCCTATGATGGTAGTAATCCGGTGGAGAAATTTGGAGGAGCACAATTGGTTCAACAAGAACCTGATGCCTCAAGTTTTCCAAATGGTGGAATTAGAAATACATTTGAAGCCCGAGGATATACTGCTTGGGATCCAACTTCACCAGCGTTTATATATGGAACTACTTTATGTATCCCAACGGTATTTATTTCATATACTGGAGAAGCATTAGATAATAAAATACCATTACTACGAGCATTATCGGCGATGGATGAAGCCGCTACCGATGTATGTAAGTATTTCGATAAAAATGTTAAAAAGGTTACAGCAACATTAGGATGGGAGCAAGAATATTTTTTGATTGACAAATCTTTATTTAATTCCCGTCCCGATTTAGTGATGACTGGTAGAACCTTAATAGGACATACCTCGGCAAAGGGTCAACAATTGGACGATCATTATTTTGGTTCAATCCCAACACGTGCTTTGACCTTCATGCGTGATTTGGAACAAGAATGTATGTTGCTTGGAATACCTGTTAAAACTCGTCATAATGAAGTAGCACCCAACCAATTTGAGCTGGCACCAATATTTGAAGAAACCAACCTTGCCGTAGATCATAATTGCCTATTGATGGATGTGATGAACAAAGTGAGCGAGCGTCATGATTTAAAAGTGTTATTACATGAAAAACCCTTCAAGGGAGTAAACGGATCAGGAAAACACAACAACTGGTCTTTGGCAACCGATACGGGAGTAAATTTATTGAGTCCGAGTAAAACTCCGATGAGTAATTTACAGTTTTTAACTTTTTTTATCAATACAATTAAAGCGGTAAACGATTATGAAGCGCTTTTACGAGGATCAATAGCAACAGCAAGTAATGACCATAGGCTAGGAGCCAATGAAGCGCCACCAGCAATTATTTCGGTATTTATTGGTGAGCAATTAACTAAAGTATTGGCAGAATTGGAAGGAGTAACCACCGGTAAATTATCTCCAGAAGAGAAAACAGAATTAAAATTGAACGTAGTAGGTAAAATTCCAGATGTATTATTGGATAATACTGATAGAAATAGAACTTCACCGTTTGCGTTTACTGGGAATAAATTTGAGTTTAGAGCTGTTGGATCGTCAGCAAATTGCTCTAATGCTATGACAACATTGAACACCATAGTGGCAAAACAATTGAAAGATTTCAAAGTAGAAGTTGATAAATTGATTGACACCAAAGGGATGAAAAAAGACGACGCTATCTTCAATGTGTTGAGAGAATATATTAAATTATCAAAAAATATATTGTTTGAAGGCGACGGGTATAGTGAAGCTTGGGAAAAAGAAGCGGCAAAACGCGGATTGAGTAATTTTAAAACTACCCCAGAAGCTTTGAAAGCAAGAGCTTCAAAACAAGCGTTGGATTTATTTTCAGAAATGAAAATTATGAATCACGTTGAAATGGAAGCTCGTTATGAAATAGAATTAGAAGAATACACCAAGAAAATCCAAATTGAAGGACGAGTATTAGGAGATATTACTTTAAATCATGTAATTCCAACGGCTATCAGATACCAAAACACCTTAATTGAAAATGTGAAAGGATTAAAAGAAATCTTTGGTTCTGAATTTGAGAAAATTGCCAAAGAGCAAATCCGATTAATCAAAGAAATTTCCAAACATATAGAAGGAATAAATTCTAAAGTAGAGGAAATGACAAATGCCAGAAAAAAGGCCAATTCTCTTACAGATGCCCAAGAAATGGCAGATGCCTATTGCAATAAAGTGAAACCATTCTTTGAGGTGATTAGAGAACACTGCGATAAGTTGGAGTTACTTGTTGATGATGAGATATGGACTTTAACCAAATACAGAGAATTGTTATTTACCAAATAATAAAATCCTATTTTTAAAGTTATAATCTATAAACCTGCTTCACTTAATGAAACAGGTTTTTTTTAAACAAAAAAAATAATAACTTTGATAGTATTAAAATCAATATTAGGATAATGAAATTGAAACTGCTATTTATAATCTTGCTTTTTAATTTTTTTAAAATGGCAGGTCAAGAAAAATTGGAGATATTCTTTGATTTTGATAAATATGATATTAATATGGGTGCCAATCAAAAATTAACAGATTGGGTAGCTTCATCCAAAAATATTGAAGTAAAAAAAATATATGGTTTTTGTGATTGGAAGGGAACAAGCGTTTACAATGATTCACTTTCATGGAAAAGAGTTCATACAGTTTATGACTACTTAAAAGAGAGAAATGTAAAAATTAACACCGATTATGAAATTAAAGGTTTTGGTAAAGATTTTGAGCAATCGAAAATTCAATCGGAGAATAGAAAAGTAATTGTTATTTATGAAATAATTAAAGTTCCAGAACCAAAAACAAAAGAACAAATAAAATTAGAAGAATTAAATAATTCGTTGAAAACATCAAATATTGGGGATCATATAAAGTTAGACAACCTTTATTTTTTTAATAATTCAGCCCGATTGCTACCTAATTCAGAGCCGGTATTGTATGAATTATTATGCGTAATGAATGACAATCCTAAATTAAAAATTGAGATTCAAGGGCACATTTGTTGTCAAACACTCCCAGGAGTTTACGATGTTTCGGTATCTAGAGCTAGAGCCGTATGGATGTTTTTAATTAAAAAAGGAATCAATAAAAACAGAATGTCATTTAAGGGATATGGAACCACCAGACCAATACACCCTATACCTGAGAAATCGGCTCAGGAAGAAGAAGACAATCGTCGAGTGGAAATTATGATTTTAAGTAAATAAAAATACAATCGTAATTTTACATCCAAAATTCCAATTATCTTTGCAAAAACTACACTTCAAAAAATGAGTTCAGATACAAGTAAAAGATATGCTCTTCGTGGTGTTTCCGCATCAAAAGAAGACGTTCATAATGCTATTAAAAACATTGATAAAGGTTTATTTCCAAAAGCATTTTGTAAAATTGTCCCAGATTATTTAACCCAAGACGATGAATATTGTTTGATAATGCATGCTGACGGAGCGGGTACAAAATCTTCCTTGGCATATATGTACTGGAAAGAAACAGGGGATATTTCTGTATGGAAAGGCATCGCTCAGGATGCATTAATTATGAATATTGACGATTTATTGTGTGTAGGTGCAACAGATAATATTATGCTATCATCAACCATAGGAAGAAATAAAAACCTAATTCCTTCACAAGTTATTTCAGCGATTATCAACGGAACAGAAGAATTAATTACTGAATTAAAAACCTACGGAGTTACCATACATTCAACAGGTGGTGAAACTGCTGATGTAGGAGATATCGTGAGAACAATTATTGTAGATTCAACAGTTACAGCGAGAATGAAGCGCAGTGATGTAATTGATAATGCCAATATTCAGGCTGGAGATGTTATTGTTGGATTGGCTTCTTTTGGTCAGTCAAGCTATGAAAATACCTACAATGGCGGAATGGGAAGTAATGGACTAACATCTGCAAGACATGACGTTTTTGATCATTATTTAGCCAATAAATATCCAGAAAGTTTTGATGCTGCCGTTCCTAACGAATTGGTTTATTCAGGCAAAGTTAAATTAACCGATGCTGTTGAAAATTCCCCTATAGATGCAGGAAAATTAGTACTTTCGCCAACTCGTACTTATGCTCCAATTATCAAAAAGATATTGTCTAAATACAACTCAGATTCGATTCATGGAATGGTGCATTGTAGTGGTGGCGCACAAACCAAAGTGTTGCACTTTGTAGATAATATTCACGTTATAAAAGACAATTTATTTCCGGTACCCCCATTATTTAAATTGATTCAAGAGCAATCAGGAACCGATTGGAAGGAAATGTACCAAGTTTTTAACTGTGGCCACCGTATGGAATTGTATGTTCCTGAAGTAGTAGCCAATGATATCATAGCAATTTCTAAATCGTTCAACGTTGACGCTCAAATTGTAGGCAGAGTAGAAGCATCAGAGGTAAAAAAACTAACTATTTCCTCTGAATATGGCGTTTTTGAATATTAATATTTTAACTATTTTCAGAACCATTAAACATTAAACTTTAAATCTTTTTTATGTACGAACTTGTTTTTTGGAATTATAAAGAAGGAATTTACCTTAACAATCATTTGGTTTACGAAGCTATTTCTGAAGAGCAACATGTAGATGGATTAGAGGAACTTCCTACTACAATAATTCTCAATAGAATCAATTCTCTTTTTTCAAAATGGGAACGGGTGGATGAAAATAGTTGGAAAAACAATAAAGGGCCAGGTGCTTTTCATGTTCGGACTACAACTCAAAGTATCAAAATAGATTGCTACGGTACCTTAGGTACTGATATGGATATTTTAGTCGGAGCTTTAGAAGAATTCAAATGCCCATTATACGATCCACAAGTGCCAGAGCGGTATGATGGAGTAGAATAGTAGTAAAAAATAAACTATGAAAATAAACTTAAAACACGGAATAGACCAACTCGTTTTCGGAATGAAACAAAACGATGTTATAGCTATTTATGGGAAACCGAATAGAAACTATAAAGACGAAGATGACAATGTTATTTTTTCATATAATTCTCTAAAAATGCGACTTACATTTTATAAGGAAGAAGAGTTCAAATTGGGTTATATTGTTGCTTCAAGTTATGATTTAGAACTATTTGAAAATAAGATAATTGGAAAAAATATAGATGAGGTTAAATCACAATTAGCTACTAAAGGAATTACAAAATTCACTCAGGAAGAATTTGATACTTTTGAGAATTATTTTAATGAAGAAAATTGGATTATTTTACAAACGGAATTCGATGAGGTGGTTAAGTTAGAAATAGGTGCCATCATCAATGATAAAGATGAATTTGACTGGAAATTTTAAGGCTAATTCTAAATTGATTTAAAATAATAAAAGGTGTTCGTTAGAACACCTTTTATTTATTTAATAAAGATTAAATTATTTATTTTCGTTTGGAACCGGTGGAGGAATTCCCTCTAACATTTCAATTTCAAAAATGATATTTGCATTGGGAGGAATAACATTTCCAGCTCCTCTTTCCCCATATCCTAATTTTGAGGGGATAAATACTATTGCCTTATCACCAAAGGATAATTTGTTTAAACCTTCTATAAAACCTGGAATTAATCCGTCTTTTTTACCATATTGGAATGGGAAGGGTTGGTATCCATTTTGATCGGCTCTGTTTTTATCATATTTTCCATAAGTTTTATTCAATTCCTCATAGCTACTATCAAAAAGAGAACCATCTTCAAGGTATCCAGCATAGTGGACGTAAATAGAAGCTCCATCAGCAGGTTTTACTCCAGCCCCTTTTTTAATGATGTTATATTCTACACCAGATTCCGTTTTCAAAGCTGTCGCTTTAATTCTTGCTAATTCAGCAACTTTAGCGGCTTTTACAGGAGCATATTTTTCATTGTAAACACGTTTTGCTTCTGCATCAATAGCAGCTTGTTTAGCTTTAGCTTCTGCTTGAATAGCAGCTTGTTTTGCATCGTCACTAGCTTTATTTGAATAGTAATTTGCAAAAACTTTAGGGGCATCGAATTTATTGGCTTCAGTTCCTACTCTTGTAATTGTTACTTTTTGCATTACATCGTCTTGAACGATTGCGTTCACAACATCCATTCCGCTCACCACGTGTCCGAAAATGGTGTGTTTTCCGTTCAACCAAGGAGTATCTTTGTGAGTAATAAAAAACTGACTACTGTTAGTTGCCGGACCAGAATTTGCCATAGCAAGTATTCCACCTTTGTCAAAAATCAATTCAGGAAGACATTCATCTTTAAAACTGTATCCACAACCACCAGAACCATTTCCAGCAGGATCTCCACCTTGAATCATGAAATCTTTAATTACTCTATGGAATTTCAATCCGTTGTAAAATGGTTTTCCTTTTAATTTTTCATCAGTAACGAAAGTATTTGTACCTTCTACTAATGAAATAAAGTTTGCAACTGTTACTGGAGCTTTTTTGTATTCTAAAGTCAATACAATTTTACCTTTTGAAGTTTCAAAGTTTACAAATATTCCTTCATTATCATTAGTTTTGGTTTTTTGAACTGAGGTTGAAGGTAATTTTGTTCCTACCTTTTTTGTAACTTTTTGTGCATAGGTGGAAGTTGTAATTCCAAATAACAATAAAAATAATACTTTAAATTTCATTTTTTTAATATTTAATAACATCCTTACTTTTTTGCATTCTGCTGGGATTTCAGGTTTATTCCCAAATTATTTTTTAGGCATGTTTTCTAATAATTCAATTTCGAATATGATATTCGCATTTGGTGGAATTACGGTCCCAGCGCCAGCCTCTCCATATCCCAAGTTAGCAGGGATGAATAAAACTGCTTTGTCACCAAATGAGATATTTTCAATTCCTTCAATAAATCCTGGAATCATTCCTTCTTTTTTTCCTGCTTGAAAAGGAATTGGTATATATTGTTTTGCAAGTGATCTTTGTTTGTCTAATTTTCCAAATTCGTTCGCCACTTTTTCTATACTAGTATCAAATAATGTCCCATCTTCTAAAAAACCAGCATAATTAATAAAAATATCAGCTCCTTCAACTGGTTTTTTTCCATTTCCTTTTTTTATTATTGCAAATTGTAATCCGCTTCTAGTAGTTAAACAAGTTTCTCTCAATTTATTGAAATAAGCAATTTTAGCTTCAATAACAGGTTTGTATTTTTTCAAATATATTTTATTGTTTTGAGCTTCAATTTGCGCTTGTTTTTTGAGGGTTTGCTCTTCATTTGCAAAGAAATTACTGAAAACTTTAACAGCATCAAACTTTTTAGCGGCTTGACCTTTTCTAATAATTGTAATTGATTTAATATCATCATTTTGAACAATTGCGTTTACCGTTTTCATACCGTTTTCAACTACATGACCAAAAATAGTGTGTAAGCCGTTTAACCAAGGAGTTTCTTTATGGGTAATAAAAAACTGACTACTATTGGTTCCTGGACCTGAGTTGGCCATTGCCAATAATCCACCTTTATCAAATACTAAGTCGGTAATTTCATCTTTAAATTTGTAACCAGTATCTCCGCTTCCGTCTCCTAATGGATCACCACCTTGAATCATAAAATCCGGAATAACACGATGAAATTTCAGATTATCATAAAAAGGTTTTCCTTTAAATTCTTCTCTAACGTAATTATTGTTTCCTTCAGCAAGGGTAACAAAATTTGCCACAGTTACTGGAGTTTTTTGAAATTCTAATTGAACTAGTATATTACCTTTATTGGTTTCAATTTCTGCATACAGTCCGTCTTTTAGATCGCTGTGTTTTTCTTTACATGAAATAAAGGAAAAAATAAGCAATAATAATAAGCCAATATTCTTTTTCATTAATTCTATTTTTTTTCTAAGGATTTACTTTCTTCAGGTTTAAAATCGTTTAAAGTTACGGTACATATAATCGGTTGATTTGCCCCAATTTTATTTTCATCGCCATGATAACCGTAGGCTACATGAGAAGGAAAAAGGAAAGTAATTTTTTCTTTTTTGTGCATTAATTTAATCCCATGCCGTAAACCAATAATAATATTTTGTTCTTTATCCACGTGATATTCCTGTGGTTTTAATTCCATTTCAGAATAAATTATATTACCCCTTAAATCTTTAATTTCATAATTATAGTAAGCAATATCTCCTTTTCGAGGTCTTAAAGTATCTTGGTCATTTTTACTTTCGTAAACATACCAATATCCTTTTTTGGATGAGATATAATTTGCCTCGGGATTACTTTTTATTATTGAATCTATTTTTGATTCTTCCAAAGCTATAAGTTTTTTATTTCTATCGGCTGATTCTCTCATAAAAGTACCAGATGATTGAGAAATTGGTCTTCTTGCTTTTTGTTGGCTACAACTCAAAACAAAAAAAACAGTTATAAATAACGTGATTATGACTTTAGTTTGTTTCATTTAAAAAGGTGTTTTGAGTTACTAATTTTTCAAATTTATTAATAGTTTCTTGCAATGTCAAATCCGATTTTCCTCCAGCGGCATTAATGTGTCCTCCACCATTAAAGTGGTCTCTAGCAAATTGATTTACATCAAAATCACCCTTTGATCGGAAAGATATTTTTATACAATTTTCTTCTTTATTTTCAATAAAAATAGCCGAAAAAACCACTCCTTTTATGGATAGTCCATAATTAACTACTCCTTCAGTGTCTCCTTTTAAATGTTGAAACTCGTCTAATTCAGCTTGCGACAATGAAATGTAAGAAGTTTGTTGTTTTTCCATCACTTTCATATTTTGTAAGGCTCTACCCAATAATTGAATTTTAGTATAGGAATTATTATCGAAAATTAAATTTGGAATAGTAGTATTTTCAACACCTAAATCTATTAATTCTGCTATAATTCTATGGGTCCTACCAGTAGTTTTGGGAAATCTGAAAGAGCCAGAGTCGGTTAATATTCCGGTATACAAACAAGTGCCAATTGTTTTATCTAAAAGTAAAGTTTGGTCTAATAATTCTATAAAATTATATACCATTTCACAAGTTGAACCAAAATCGGTATCTGAATAAGTAAATTCTGCATAATCATCTGGTTTTTGGTGATGGTCAATCATAACAAATGGACAATTAGCAGATTGTAAAGCTATTTCCATTTCTCCAACCCGATAAAGTGCGTTAAAATCTAAGGTAAATATTAATTCAGCGTTATGGATGATTTTATTACATTCTTCTTGATTTTTTTCAAAAATCATTACTTTATCTGAAGCAGGTAGCCAATTTAAAAAATCTGGAAATTCATTAGGAGAAATTACTACTACTTCATGACTTAATTTTAACAAAAAATGATATAAACCCAAGGTCGAACCCATCGCATCACCGTCGGGATTTCGATGAGGAACAACTACAATTTTTTTAGGTTTTGATAAAAGCGATTTAATCTTATTAATGTCAAAATTTTTCATAAGATGCGAAGTTACATTTTTTTGGTAAAATAGAAACATTTTAACATGTTCTTACCAAATTTATTTTGCAATATTTAACCCCAGCCAAACCGCAAGTAATCCTGTAGTTATGCTTAAGCCGATGTAGAGAAAGGCCAATCCGGAATGATTGTTTTGAAGTAGGTTAATGTTTTCAAGGCCAAATGCGGAGAAAGTGGTATATCCACCACAAAATCCAGTTATAAAAAACCATTTAAAATTGGAGTTCATCAAATCAAATTTATCTAACTGTGTAATTGCAATTCCAATTAAAAAACAACCTAAAACATTTGTTATTAAAGTTGCTAATGGAAAAACAGAAACATAATACTTTTCAACAGTTATTGAAGTTATATATCGCAATGCACTTCCAATTCCACCTCCTAAAGCAACTAAAAATATGGTTTTTATCATAAATTATTACTTTGAAGTGGCTATAACAAAATTTAATTTTAATTTAACACCGATTTGCATTAAATCTACTAAATCTTGTACTTTATTATCAGCTGGAACTCTAAGAACCACCGTTTTATCCCCAGAAATTGAAGTTTTTTCAAGTAACATTTGTTCTAAATTTTCAAATGCAACTTCTTGTTTGTCAATATAATAAACTTTATCTTCAGTAACAGACAAACTAATATGGTCTTTATTGGTACTTTCATTTGAAGCTGCTTTTGGCAACGTCAATTTAATTACATTTGGATTTGCTAATGTTGAAATAATTAAAAAAAACAAAAACAAAAAAAACATAATATCACTCAGTGAAGACGTTGGAATTTCAGCATGAAAACGCTTATTTCTTTTAATTGCCATGTTTATGGTTGTTGAATTACGTTAATAATTTCTAAGGTTTGTTTTTGAACTTTAGTTGAAAAGTGATCAATCATCATATTAAATAAATGGTATGCAGAATAAGCTATTACTCCCACAACGAGACCTGCGCCACTACTTATCATTTTTTCATACAAACCTCCTGAAATTGTTTGAATATTTAAATTTCCGGTGTTTGAAATAGTATGAAATATTTTGATAACCCCTGAAATGGTTCCGATGAAACCTAAAATTGGAGCTATACCAGAAATCAAACCAAGATATCCCAATCCTTTTTCCATTTCTGCAATTTCAATATTAGTAGTTTTTTCCATTACGGATTCAATTTCACTAATCGGTCTGCCAATAATTGAAATTCCACTTTTAATAATATTTCCAGTTGCCGTATTTCCTCGACCACACATCAATATTGCATTATCAATTTTTCCTGATTTTAGTTGGATTCTAACATCATTAATCATGTTTTCGTCCTGCTTTGTAGCTTTTTTAATTGATAAATATCTTTCAATAATTATATAAATACAGAAGAAAAGCAATAAGATAATTGGAAAGATCATTATCCCCCCTTTGAAAAGAAAATCTAAATAAGACACAGAGTCTGTTGTGCTAGTAACTGAATTTGCACTAGTAGCTGCATTAACGAGAGTGTCTGAAGTGACGGTTGAAGGTTGAAGGAAAAAATTTAAAAACATAGTTTTAGTTTGGTTAAGTAAGTTTACAAATTTCAATATTTTTTTCTAAAGTTGCTATAAAAAAAATAGTTTTTTTATTGTTGAATTTCATTACAGATGATAACGAAATATTTTTAAAAATAGTATTTTTAAAGCTATAAGATTATTCTAAATTTCTAACATTATTTTCCTAAATTTGCCCTTTGAAACATCATATATTTTTCAATAAATAGTCATTATAATAACTACATAGCACACAACTTTAGAATTGCACATGCAACATAACGTACTTATTTTAGATTTCGGATCGCAATATACCCAACTTATTGCGAGAAGAGTTCGCGAGTTAAATATATTCTGCGAAATTTTCCCATACAATAATTTTCCAAGTGATTTATCAAGTTATAAAGCGGTAATTCTTGGTGGAAGTCCTTTTTCAGTTCGTTCCGAAGATGCTCCACATCCTGATTTATCCAAAATTAGAGGTAAATTACCTATGCTAGCAGTATGTTATGGAGCGCAATATTTAGCTCATTTTAGTGGGGGTGAAGTAGCCTCATCAAATACTAGAGAATATGGTAGAGCGAATTTATCATATATTAAAGAAAACGAACTTTTCTTTGAAGGTGTTTCTGAAAATTCTCAAGTTTGGATGAGCCATAGCGATAGTATCAAAGCCCTACCCAAAAACGGAGTAAAGTTGGCTAGTACCAATGATGTGGAATTTGCAGCTTACAAAATTGAAGGCGAAACTACCTTTGCAATTCAATACCATCCCGAAGTTTTTCATTCTACAGATGGGAAATTGATGTTAGAGAATTTCTTAGTTAAAATAGCCGATGTTCCTCAAACATTTACACCAAACGCATTTGTGGGTGAAATGGTTTCTGAATTAAAATCGAAGTTACAAAATGACAAAGTGGTATTGGGACTTTCAGGTGGAGTAGATTCTACGGTTGCTGCGGTTTTATTGCATCAAGCTATTGGTAAAAACTTATATTGTATTTTCGTTAATAATGGATTATTAAGAAAAAACGAATACGAAAATGTATTGAATCAATACAAAGGAATGGGATTAAACGTGAAAGGTGTTGATGCCTCAAAACGATTTTTAGATGCATTAGCCGGAATTGAAGATCCTGAACTTAAAAGAAAAGCCATTGGAAGAGTTTTTATTGAGGTTTTTGATGATGAATCGAACCAAATTGAAGACGTAAAATGGTTGGCTCAAGGTACTATTTATCCAGATGTAATTGAATCTGTGTCTGTAAAAGGACCTTCAGCGACAATAAAATCACACCATAATGTGGGCGGTTTACCCGATTATATGAAATTGAAAATTGTTGAACCGTTAAGAATGCTTTTCAAAGATGAAGTGAGACGGGTAGGTGCAACATTAGGAATAGATCAATCCTTATTAGGACGCCATCCTTTTCCAGGTCCTGGATTGTCAATTCGTATTTTAGGAGACATCACTCCTGAAAAAGTTCGTATCTTGCAAGAAGTTGACGCTGTGTTTATAGACGGATTAAAATCTTGGGGATTGTATGATAAAGTTTGGCAAGCGGGCGCAATTTTACTACCAGTAAATAGTGTGGGCGTTATGGGAGATGAGCGTACTTATGAAAAAGTGGTAGCGCTTCGTGCGGTTGAATCTACAGACGGAATGACTGCCGACTGGGTTCATTTACCTTATGATTTTTTGATGAAAGTTTCCAACGATATTATCAATAAGGTTCCTGGGGTTAATCGTGTAGTTTACGATATTAGCTCTAAACCACCAGCAACAATTGAGTGGGAATAATAATTTAAAATTTAACGATGTACAAAAAAGCAATTTTAGTTTTTGTAGCCTTATTTTCATTTGCATTAAATGCACAAAATTATAGAAAACACAAAGTTGTTCAAGGAGAAACTATTACTCAAATTGCTCAGAAATACAATTGTACTCTATCAGAAATTTTAAGTCTGAATCCGGATGCTCAAAACGGAATTCAACCTGATGCAGTGATAATTATTCCAAATTCTAAATCAACTTTGTTAACTGTTGACAATTCTCATTTAGTTGCACCAAAAGAAACACTTTATAGTATTTCAAAATTATATTCTGTTTCAATTGAAGAATTACAAAATGCCAATCCAACACTGATAAGCGAAGGATTGAAAGCGGGACAAAATTTGATTATTCCAAATAAATCTTCTGTTAATTTAATTGTTTCTCCTTCCAATAAACCCCTTATTGATAAACCAATTTCAACACTTATT
>RFPP01000072.1 GCA_009926065.1 Flavobacteriaceae bacterium | reverse complement strand
TGAAGAAATGGTTAGTGAAATATTAAGATCTGGTCCCGTTGACATTTTATGTAACAACGCAGGAATTCAATTCACCTCGACGCTTGCAGAGATGCCTCGTGAGAAATGGGACGATGTTATTTCCATCAATATTTCATCTTACTTCGACACCATGCGCCTCTTGCTCCCGCAGATGAAAGAACGAGGTTATGGTCGAGTAATAAATATTGCTTTTGGAGCCATATGTTTTTTAACATCGATACTTTTTATGGGTCCCGATGAATTGCCAAAAGTTATAAACATTCCTCTTAATTTAATACAAGCAATTGATCCTTCAAAAGTTTTTTCTCCAACTCCATCATAAATTACATCAGCGCCTTTACCATTAGTAATTTCTAAAACTTTTTTAGAGAAATCTTCTCTAGAATAATTAATTACGTATTTAGCGCCATTCTCTTTTGCAATTTTGATTTTTTCATCTGAACCAACAGTTCCAATTAACGTGCAGCCAATTGTTTTGGCCCATTGACAAAATATCTGTCCCAAGCCTCCAGCTGCAGCGTGAAATAATACTGTATCACTTTTTTTAACTGAATAAGCTCTATGCAACAAATATTCACAAGTCATTCCTTTAAGCGTCAATGCTGAGGCAATTTCAAAAGAAATTTCCTTCGGAACTTTTACTAATTTTTCTTGAGGTAATATTTGCCTATCAGAGTAAGCACCGATTGGCATTGAAGCATGAGTAACTTTATCTCCTACTTCGAATAAATTAACATTCTTACCTATTTCTTCTACTATACCTGCTGCTTCTAAACCTATTCCACTAGGTAAAGGAATAGGATAGATGCCAGAGCGATGATATGTATCAATAAAATTTAAACCTATTGACTTATTTTTAACCAACACTTCATTTGGATTTAACTTAGGTAAATTTATCTCCTTTAGTTTTAAAACTTCTGGACCGCCAAAATTACCGCCCACAGCAAGATTAACAATAAGATAAAAAGGTTGGTTAAAAGGCCAAGTATCTTCGTTTTTCACACTTGGTTGA
>RFPP01000071.1 GCA_009926065.1 Flavobacteriaceae bacterium | reverse complement strand
GTTACGGTATTTGCACTATTTGATAATGAAACTGATGGTAACGCATTTATGGTTATAGCACCCGAAACAGTACTAGGCGAAACACAACCTGCTGAATTGGTCACTACAACATAATAATAAGTAGTTCCTACTTGATTCGTTGGCGGAGTATAACTTCCGGAGGTTGCATTTGCAATTAAGGTTCCGCCAGTATTACTAGAAGTGGTATTGCTATACCATTGAAATGTCAATCCTGTGCCTCCATTTAGGCTCGATGTAAGCGAAGATGCCGATCCATTTAAACAAATAGATTGAGCTAATGCAGAAATAGAATTGTTAGTGATTATTCCTGTAACAAAATTTGAAGTGGTACCTGTTAATGCCATATTGTTAAAACTACCACTAACATTATTTGATGAGCTATCTGTTACTGAACTAAGCCCTGTATTATTTTCATTTGCAGTTCCTTGGTTGAATTTGAAATATGACAATAATCCGTTTTCTGAACCTGATAATTCTGAATTCATAAATTGCTGAATTTCTGCTTGTGTTCTGGCGGTACTCCATACCCTTGCTTCGTCCATACTTCCGTTCCAATATCCATTGTATCCATTGCCATAAAATAGTTTGTTCGCAAGATTTTGAAATTGAATACCTCCTGAGTAAGAATCAACTAAAGTGCCGTTTAGGTATAATTTATATATTGTTCCATCATAAGTCAAGGCAATGTGATTCCAACTACCAATAGAAATAGTTGTGCTTAAATTATAACCAGAATTTACATATCCGCGAAGTGTGGTTCCTGATTGCTGTATAAGAACCATTGGGTTTCCGGAACTTGTTTGGTGGGCCCATTGAAAAATTCCTTTTTGATTTTGATTACTTAGCGGCTTTACATACATTTCAACCGTAAAATTTGTTAATGTTGTTCCTGAAACGGTACTCTCAACAAAATCATTACTTCCATCAAAATTTAAAGCATTTGAAGTAACAGTAGGAAGATTGTTAACCGTTGCAGTTCCAGTAGCAACAGTTTGAGTTGCAGCATTAGTGGATGTACAGCTAATATTGCCAGAAACACCGTTTGAAGCATCACTCTTCAATCGTACATAAATAGTTGTAG
>RFPP01000008.1 GCA_009926065.1 Flavobacteriaceae bacterium | reverse complement strand
GCCCCGAAGGTTGAAAAACTTAGTTTTACAAAATAAAAACAGCAACCAAAGCAAGCTGATTTTTATTCTAACTAAAACTCGTTTTTTAAACAAGGGCTTGGAGTGGAAAGCCGGAGGTGGCTTCAAAACTATTTTTTAATGGTGCTGGCTTTTGAATACCAATAATTGGTTACTTTTTCAAGATCAATAGGAATTGCAGGTGCTTGTCTTTCTAGTCTTCCACTTTCGAAAGCGCGATCTAGAATGGTTTCGATTAGAAAGTCTTCGTTGACTTCGGCTGGAGAATATCCTTGTTTTAGGCTGATGTCAAATAATTTTGCAGTGGTATTTGACCAAAAAGCTTTCCATCCGCTTTTATGTTCGCGGATCAAATCATAGGCGGTTTGGCCAGTTTGACGACAGATTAGTTTTACAAGAACTTGGCCTTGTTTTCGAGATAATTTTTTGAGTCTATCGGTAAATTCGTTTTCGATATAATTTTCGACGATTTTGAAATATTTACGTTTTTCTTTGTTGCTTTTTAGAGCGGCCATATTTTTATTAAGACCTGAAAGTCTTTCGGCAGCAATTTTAGCATAGGGATAAACTTTATACACTCGATTTTGTAAAATTAGGAATTGCTTTCTACTTTCTGGATCGAGTTTGTATTTATGAATAATAACTTCTTCAAGAAGTATAGGTTCTTTGAGAATAGTATCATTTTCTTCACTAAATTCTTGCACTTTAAGCGTGTCTATTTTTGATATTTGAGCTGAAGCTCCTATAGAAATTAGGTAAGTAAAAACTAAAAATTGGACTATTTTCATATTAAAAAGTTATTTATTTGACAAAATTATACTATATATATAACAAGTGTGATGCCAAATTTATAAATTAGCAAAAAAATATTTTTATGAGTTCAAAATCGATATTAAAAGACACTTCACTTACCTTTTTAGAGCAGTATTTAAACAACGCTTCGCCTACAGGATTTGAGGCAGAGGGACAAAAAATTTGGATGAATTATTTGAAACCTTATGTGGATACTTTTATTACTGACACGTATGGAACAGCTGTTGGGGTTATCAATCCTGATGCGCCTTACAAGGTAGTTATTGAGGGACATTCGGACGAAATTTCTTGGTATGTCAATTACATTACTGAGGAAGGATTGATTTATGTGATTCGAAATGGAGGTTCCGATCATCAAATTGCACCATCAAAAGTAGTTAATATTCACACCAAAAATGGAATTGTAAAAGGTGTATTTGGTTGGCCAGCCATTCACACTAGAAATCGAGATAAAGAGGAAAATCCAAAAATTAACAACCTATTTATAGACACTGGTTGTGAGAATAAAGAAGCAGTTGAGAAATTGGGAATTCATGTAGGATGTGTAATTACTTACCCAGATGAATTTATGGTGATAAACGAAAATAAATTTGTTTGTCGTGCAATTGACAACAGAATAGGTGGTTTTATGATTGCGGAAGTTGCAAGATTATTGCATGAAAACAAGGTTAAATTGCCCTTTGGATTGTACATTACCAATTCTGTTCAAGAGGAAGTTGGTTTGCGTGGTGCAGAGATGATTACCAAGACTATTCGACCTAACGTTGCTATAGTTACTGATGTTTGTCATGATACGACGACTCCAATGATTGACATGAAAATTGAGGGTGAGATAAAAATTGGGAAAGGTCCGGTGATTACATATGCGCCGGCGGTTCAAAACAAATTACGTGAGTTAATATTGGATGCTGCTACTGCAAATAAGATTCCGTTTCAAAGACTAGCTTCATCAAGAGTTACTGGAACAGATACTGATGCATTTGCTTATAGCAACGGCGGAGTAGCTTCGGCATTGATTTCTTTACCATTGAGATACATGCACACTACGGTAGAAATGGTTCACCGTGAAGATGTTGAAAATTTGATTAAATTGATTTATGAGAGTTTGTTGAAAATAGAAAACAACGAATCGTTTTCTTATTTCAAATAATTGTACCTTATATAGTATTTAAAAAAACCATTCGAATTGAATGGTTTTTTTAATTTGTAACGATAGATTATACTTTAAATCTTTTTCTATCTGTTTCTGTTAAATAGATTTTTCTTAAACGAATTGATTTTGGCGTAACCTCAACATATTCGTCTTTTTGAATGTATTCTAATGCTTCTTCTAATGAGAAAATGATTGGAGGGATAATTCTAGCTTTTTCATCATTACCAGAAGAACGAACGTTAGATTGTTTTTTCTCTTTAGTTACGTTTACACACATATCATCCCCTCGAGAGTTTTCTCCAATAACTTGACCTTCGTAAATTTCGGCATTAGGTTCAACGAAAAACTTACCACGATCTTGTAATTTGTCGATAGAATAAGGAATTGCTTTTCCTTTTTCCATTGAAATTAACGAACCTTTATTACGTCCAGAAATTTCCCCTTTGAAAGGCTCGTATCCTATAAAACGGTGCGCCATAATAGCTTCACCAGCTGTGGCGGTTAACAATTGGTTACGTAAACCAATGATTCCACGAGAAGGAATATTAAATTTAATTACCATTCGCTCCCCTTTGGTTTCCATGCTCAACATTTCCCCTTTACGCAAAGTGACAAACTCTACTGCTCTACCTGATAGAGATTCTGGTAAATCGATGGTTAATTCTTCTATTGGTTCACATTTTTTACCATCAATTTCTTTTATGATTACTTGCGGTTGACCAATTTGTAATTCATAACCTTCTCTTCTCATAGTTTCAATAAGAACAGACAAATGCAATACCCCTCGACCATAAACCATAAATTTATCAGCAGAATCTGTTTCACCTAACTTCATTGCTAAGTTTTTCTCTAATTCTTTTGTTAAACGTTCTCTAATGTGACGTGAAGTTACAAATTTACCTTCTTTACCAAAGAAAGGAGAGTCATTTATAGTAAATAACATACTCATTGTTGGTTCGTCGATAGCAATGGTTTGTAAGGCCTCTGGATTTTCAAAATCGGCGATAGTATCACCTATTTCAAAACCTTCGATTCCAATAATTGCACAAATATCTCCTGCTAAAACTTCGTTTACTTTTTTACGTCCAAGACCTTCAAAAGTATGTAGTTCTTTAATTCTGGATTTCAAAATAGAACCATCTCTTTTACATAAAGAAATTGTCATTCCTTCTCTTAAAACTCCTCTCTCCAATCGACCAATAGCTATTCGACCAGTAAAAGAAGAAAAATCTAAAGAGGTAATTAACATTTGAGGAGTACCTTCAAATACTTTTGGAGCAGGCACATTATTGATCACCATATCTAAAAGAGGTTCTATACTATCTGTTTGGTTTTCCCAATGATCAGACATCCAGTTATTTTTGGCAGAACCATAAACTGTTGGAAAATCTAATTGCCATTCTTCAGCACCTAACTCAAACATTAAATCGAAAACTTTTTCATGAACTTCTTCAGGTGTACAATTTTCTTTATCTACTTTATTAATAACCACACAAGGTTTAAGCCCCAAGTCAATTGCTTTTTGTAAAACGAATCGGGTTTGAGGCATTGGACCTTCGAAAGCATCTACTAAAAGACATACTCCGTCTGCCATGTTCAATACTCTCTCTACTTCCCCACCAAAATCGGCGTGACCAGGTGTATCAATGATATTAATTTTAGTTCCTTTGTATACTACAGAAACATTTTTAGAAGTTATTGTAATACCTCTTTCACGCTCTAAGTCGTTATTATCAAGAATTAGATCACCGGTATTTTCGTTATCACGAAATAATTGACAGTGATACATTATTTTGTCTACCAAAGTAGTTTTACCATGATCGACGTGGGCAATAATTGCAATGTTTCTAATAGATTCCATCTTTGATTTTTAATGGGTGCAAAGGTACACTTTATTTTTACAAATACTACATAAATAAATGAGGGATTGAAAGCCGGTAGATCGTGTTATTTAAATTGGGTAAATAATTGAAAAAAATAAAACAAAAAAAGCTTCCATAATTAGGAAGCTTAATATATTAGGTTTAAATTGTTAAACTAATTATAGTTTAGCAACGTGTTTTGTTAATTTAGATTTTAAATTAGAAGCTTTGTTATCGTGAATGATATTTTTCTTAGCTAGTTTATCAATCATTGAAATTACAGCCGATAATTTTGAAGTAGCATCAGATTTATCAGTAGCAATTCTTAATGCTTTGATTGCATTACGAGTTGTTTTGTGTTGGTATCTGTTTAATACTCTTCTTTTTTCGTTACTTCTAATTCTTTTTAAAGCTGACTTGTGATTTGCCATTTTTTTATTTTTTCTATTTTATAAGTAGTCCGTGGGGGAATCGAACCCCCCTTACCAGGATGAAAACCTGGCGTCCTAACCGATAGACGAACGGACCGTGCTTCTCTAACGCGGATGCAAAAATACAACTATTTTTTATTTGCACAATAGCAGATGTATATTTTTTTGATTTTTTTTAGTACGCCTTTGCAAATAACACTCTGCCTGCTGAGGGTTTACCGGTTAATATACAATTCCCGGTTTGCTCCACTCTATTCAAAGGTATACATCTTATGGTTGCTTTTGTTAAATCCTTAATTTTTTCTTCTGTTTCTGCGGTTCCGTCCCAATGTGCAGATACAAACCCACCTTTACTGTCTAAAATTGATTTAAATTCATTAAAATCATTTACTTCTGTAATGTGAGTATCTCTATAATTCAATGCTCTTGCAAACATATCTTCTTGAATATTAGTTAATAAATTACTTATATAAACTTCAATTCCTTGATTTGAAACAATTTCTTTAGTCAATGTATCTCTTCTTGCTACTTCAAAAGTTCCATTCTCAAGATCTTTTGGGCCAACTGCAATTCGAACAGGTACTCCTTTCAATTCATACTCATTAAATTTAAATCCAGGTTTTTGATTGGTTCGGTTATCGTATTTTACTGAAATATTCAATTTTCTTAATGCTTTAACTACTTCATTAACTTTATTAGAAATCTCCTCTAATTGTTCTTCCGATTTATATATTGGAATAATAACTACTTGGATTGGAGCTAAATTTGGAGGTAATACCAATCCGTGATCATCAGAATGAGTCATTACTAATGCACCCATTAATCGCGTAGAAACCCCCCATGATGTTCCCCAAACATATTCTTGTTTTCCTTCTGCTGTAGCAAATTTTACATCGAAGGCTTTAGCAAAATTTTGACCTAAAAAATGAGAAGTTCCTGCTTGTAGGGCTTTTCCATCTTGCATCAATGCCTCAATACAAAATGTTTCATCTGCACCAGCAAAACGTTCTGTTTCCGTTTTTATTCCTTTGATTACAGGAATTGCCATGAAATTTTCTACAAATTCGGCATAAACATTCATCATTTTTTCTGATTCTTCAATTGCTTCCTCTTTAGTAGCATGAGCGGTATGACCTTCTTGCCATAAAAATTCTGCAGTTCTTAAAAATAATCTTGTCCTCATTTCCCAACGAACCACATTGGCCCATTGATTGATTAATAAAGGTAAATCTCTGTAGGATTGAACCCAACCTTTATATGTAGACCATATAATTGCTTCACTTGTAGGACGAACAATTAATTCTTCCTCAAGTTTTGCATTTGGATCAACCATTAATTTTCCTGGTTTATCAGGATCGTTTTTTAATCTATAATGAGTTACAATAGCGCATTCTTTAGCAAATCCTTCAGCGTTTTTTTCTTCAGCTTCAAACATGCTTTTCGGCACAAATAGAGGAAAATATGCATTTTGATGACCTGTTTCCTTGAACATTCTGTCTAATTCAGTTTGCATTTTTTCCCATATTGCATAACCATACGGTTTAATAACCATACATCCTCTAACTCCTGAATTCTCAGCAAGGTCAGCCTTGACAACTAATTCATTATACCATTTTGAATAATCTTCGGACCTTGTTGTTAAGTTCTTGCTCATGATATTATAATTTGGCACTAAAATTGTTTAACAAATTTTAACTAAATAGTTCGGCAAAACTAACTATTTTTGTAATGAACAACAATTTAAAATGCATAGTTATGAAAACAAATTATTTTTCTTCGTTAAAATTGACCTCAATTTATTACATAATTTTGAGTTTCAATATGCTTTTTGTTTCGTGTGGATCCTATAAAAACAGTACTTATTATGATCGTGATGGTATTTATGGTTCTGACGAAAATGAGAATAGGACTTCTGACAATAACGTTGATAAATATCGGGATTACTTCAGTGCATTAAGAGAAAGAAACGAACAAGAACAAGTTTTTACAGATGTAGAAAGCTATTCTTCAATTCAAGACACAGTAAATAATCAATCAGGTACAGAACGAAATAGTTACTCTGGATGGGGTAATAACCAACAGCCAGTAAATATTACCATATATGACAATAATTGGGGATGGAACAATTGGGGATACAATTCACTATGGAATTATGGGTGGAATTGGAATTTAGGATGGAATTCATGGTATGGTCCTAACATTGGATTTGGCTGGGGATGGAATAATTGGTACGGTCCAAATATAGGATGGGGTTGGGGATGGAATAATTGGTGGGGGCCTTATTACGGATTTAATGGTTGGGGCGGTTATAATTATTACAATCCTTATTATTATTCATATAGTAATGGTGTTCGTGGAGGCAGATCAAGTGGGCGTATTTCTGGTAGATATGATTTTGGAAGATCATCAATAGCAGGCATCAGAGATAATTCTTCTTTAGGAAGAAGAAATAATTTAACAAACGGAGCTAGAAATTCTACTAGAAGTTTCAACAATGTAAGACAAGATGATACCAACCCTAGAACAACTAATAGTAATACAAGAAATTACACTTCATCAAGAGCAGTAATTACTAATCCAAGAGTTGATAATGATGCTACCAGAAATTTAACCCCGATTAGAGTAGAGTCAAATTCTCCAAGAAGTGAAAGCTCTTCAACTAGAAGTTATTCTCCAAGCCCTAGTTTTGGCGGAGGTGGCGGCTTTGGAGGTGGCAGATCGGGCGGTGGTTCAGTTGGTGGTGGTAGACGATAATAATTGATTTTTATACCATTAAATAATTCTAATAAAAATGAAAAAAAATATAATATTATTAACAATAGGTTTATTTAGTTCATTTATATATTCTCAAGATATTACAGATGCGCTGCGTTATTCGCAAGACAATTTGTTAGGAACTGCAAGATTTAACGCTATGAGTGGAGCATTTGGAGCTTTAGGAGGCGATTTTTCCTCGATTAATGTTAATCCCTCGGGTTCAGCAATTTTTTTAAATAACCAAGTGGCATTAACAACATCAACCTATGGACTAAATAATAAATCAAATTATTTTGGTTCAAAAGACATAGAAAATTCCTCTTCTGCAGATTTAAATCAATTTGGGGCTGTGTTTGTATTAAAAAATACTGATAAGAGAAGTGAGTGGAGTAAATTCAGTTTTGCACTAAATTATGAAAATGCAAATAATTTAAATAATCTTATTTTTTCTTCGGGTATAAATCCAACAAATTCAATAGGGGAGTATTTTAAATATTATGCTAATAGAAACAATGGTGTTTCATTGTCTAATTTACAAACCCAACCCAGAGAATCAATAACTGATTTATATGATTATTTAGGAACCAATTTCGGTTATGGAACACAGCAAGCTTTTTTAGGGTATCAAGCATATATTATAGATCCAGCAGCAAATTATAATGAATCAAATAACAGAAATTATGTATCGTTGATACCTTCAGGGGGAAATTATTATCAAGAAAACTTTGTAAGGTCAAATGGTTACAATGGAAAGTTATCATTTAACGCATCTGGACAATATAGAGATAAATTTTTCTTTGGCTTCAATGTCAATACTAGATTTATCGATTATACTCAAGTAACAAGTTTTTATGAAGAAAATTCAAATAATATATTGTCGGGTGTACAAAGATTACAATTTGATAATGAACTAACTACCTATGGAAATGGAATTTCATTTCAATTGGGTGCTATTGCAAAATTAAATAAAGAAATAAGATTTGGTTTAGCTTATGAATCGCCTACATGGTATCAAATATCCGATCGCCTTTCTCAAGGAATTTCCTCAATAAGTGCAAATTCAACGGGTGAATTACCAACTGTCAATGTTAATCCAATGATTATTAATATTTATGAACCTTACCAACTAAGAACTCCCGGAAAATGGACAGGCAGTTTTGGATATATTTATAAAAAATCAGGATTATTAAGTGTTGATTATTCGATTAAAGATTACAGTAACATGGCATTTTCTCCCAATAACGATTACGGTAATATAAATTCTGAAATAAAAAATAATCTTGGAGTTTCAACTGAACTCAGAATAGGTGGCGAATACCGAATTAAAGCATTCAGTTTAAGGGCGGGTTACCGAACTGAAAAAAGTCCGTATACGAATCAAACAACTATTGGAAATCTTACAGGATATTCAACTGGTTTAGGCTATAATTTTGGAGGAACAAAATTAGATTTAACCTATTCTCATTCGCAACGAGAATATCAGTATCAATTTTTTAATGTCGGAATGACTGATTATTCCAATATAAATTCAGTAATGAATAACATTATTGTTTCTTTAACATTTGAGTTATAATTATCAATAATACAAACAATGGCTATCAAATGATAGCCTTTGTTATTTTAACTATTCTTTTAAATTAATAAATCGGTTAAAAGCTTCCAGTTTTCTTTTAGAAATTGGAATAATAGCACCGTTATTCATTTCACAACTATTTCCATCTGTTTTAATAATTCTTTTTAAATAATGCATATTAATTATATAAGAATTATGAATTCTGAAAAAACTAGTCTTATCTAAAACTCTATTTTCATAATCTCCAATATTTTTACTTGAAACACAAACTTTTCCATTTTGAAGATAAAAATTGGTATATCTTCCCTCTGATTTACAATAAATAATATCATTCATTTTAATGAAAAAGATTTCACTAACAGAAGCAATGGCAACATAATCTCGAATAAATTTTTCTTGGCTTTTAACAATCATTTATATTATTTTTTAAATAAATTTATTTTATGCTATCAAATGAAACTATAAAAAAACTATAGTTTATAGTCTAACAATATACAAAAACTAAAATTGTTAGAACTATCTAAAAAAATCTTTTTTTAATATAAAAAAAAAAGCACTTGATTTCTCAATTGCTTTTTCAAATTAAAATAAAGTTAAATTATTTTTTTTCAGCCATTTTAGCACAACATCCTGATTTTTTTTCTTTATCACAAGATTTTGTCTCCTTTACACATTCTTTTTTAGCTGCCGCCTTTGGTTTTTTCTCTTGAGCATTCATACTCACAGTAGCCGTAAGCATTGACAAAGCTAACACTGCAATTAATTTTTTCATTTTTATAAATTTTAATAATATTAATCTTATTGTAAAAATAGTAATTTTATTTTAAAATTTAAACAAAATAGAATTAATTTGTCATTTTCATTTTGCAATAAGAAAGTCGGGGAATTAAAAAATAATTAAGATATTTGTAAAAAGTAAACCTATGAAAAATATTAGACTATCATTATTATTATTGGCAATTTTTACTACAATAAGTTTTGCTCAAGTACAACCTACAAAATATATCAAATTAATTTCCAAAGAATCTTTAAAAACAAATCTTTATGTAATTTCATCTGATGAAATGGAAGGTCGGAATACAGGGACAATAGGCCAAAAAAAAGCGGGTGACTATTTAATTTCACAATATATTAAAGCCGGAATCTCATTCCCTGATGGAGCTTCTGATTTTTATCAAAGAATACCTGCAGCTTCATTAAATTCTAGAAGAAATGGAAAATTACCAGATTCAGAAAATATATGGGCTTTTATAAAAGGTACAGAAAAACCTGATGAAGTATTGGTAATTTCAGCTCATTATGATCATATTGGTGTTGAAAATGGAGAAATTTACCATGGTGCCGATGATGATGGATCGGGAACAGTAGCCGTTTTAGAAATTGCAAAGGCGTTTCAAAAAGCTAAAGATAATGGACATGGCCCAAAGCGTTCTATACTTTTTTTACATGTTACAGGGGAAGAACATGGACTTTTAGGATCTAAATATTACTCAGAAAATCCGTTGTTTCCTATTGCCAACACCATAACAGATATTAACATTGACATGATTGGACGTCGTGATGATTTACATAAAAATTCAAATGACTATGTTTACATCATAGGATCTGACTATTTATCGTCTGATTTATATACCATTTGTGAGGAAGCAAATAAAAATTATGTAAAAACTAATTTAGATTATACATTTAATGACAGAAATGATCCAAACCGATTTTATTATCGTTCAGATCATTACAATTTTGCAAAAAAAGGAATTCCATCTGTTTTTTTATTTAACGGCGTTCATGCCGATTACCATAAACCCTCAGACACCGCTGATAAAATAGAATTTGATGCCTTAGCAAAAAGAGCACAATTGGCATTTGCAATAGCATGGGAATTAGCTAATAGAGATAATAGACCGGTGGTTGATAAACCTGGGAATTAGATTTCATGACATTTAATTATTCAATAGAAACAAAAAACCATTTTACTTTCGTAAAATGGTTTTTTCAAAAAGAGCCGGCGGAGGGACTCGAACCCACGACCTGCTGATTACAAATCAGCTGCTCTAGCCAACTGAGCTACGCTGGCGACTATTTTCGTGTGCAAATATAGAATTCAATATCTAAATTCCAAAAAAAATAATTTACCTTTTAAAAAAACTAATAATTACTGTAAAGCATTAATTTTAGTAATCAATTGATTAGCAACTTGTTCTAATTCAACATTAATTTGTTTGAAATGTGATTTTTTGTTTTCAACGTTTTTTGCATTAACTTTTCCAATTAATGTATCAAAACTTACAATTGCTTCATCAATTATTGCATTTGTTTCTTCTGTTGGTTTACCAGTAGTTGCAATTTCAAATAAGTAAACTGCTTCAATAATATCGCCTAAAACGTAGTTGATGTCTTTTTTTAAATTTCTAACGTTTGCCATTTTTTTTATTTAATTTAATTTTGATTTTCGACTGCAAAAGTACATATAAACTTTGTATTTATGGCTATGTAATATAAATTTCTAAAACAATAGCATTTCCAGATAATGTAAAATCAGTCATTGAAGCTGGTATTAAAATGGTATCCCCTTTTGAGTATTGGAATATATAATGTTGATATTCTATTTGAAAATTTCCCTCTGTACACATGTAAACAGTGAATGAACTTGCCGATTTTGAAACCTTCAAATCACCTGATAAATTCAAATAATTTGTAGTAAAATAGGTACATGATACTATTTCATTTGAAATATTTACTTCATTTCTGTATTTTTTTTTGGTTTCTACTTTATTATAATTAATTGCATCAAGAGCTAAATCGATATGTAATTCTCTTTTTTTTCCTTCCGAATCTATACGATCAAAATCATATATTCGATAAGTAATATCTGAAGTCTGTTGGATTTCAGCAACCAATAATCCAGCACCAATAGCGTGAACTGTTCCTGTTTCTAGAAAAAATACATCCCCAGTTTTAACTTTAACCTCATCTAGAATATCAATCAAAGTGTTATTTTCTAGATGTGAAATATATTCCTTGGAGTTTGAATTATTTTTGAAGCCAACTATAATTCTTGAACCTTCATCGGCTTGCATGATATACCACATTTCGGTTTTACCAAAAGAATTATGTCGTTTTTCAGCCAATTCATCATTAGGATGAACCTGAATTGATAAATCAGTTTTAGCATCTAAATATTTAAATAATAAAGGAAATTGTTTTCCAAAATGATTGAAAACTTTTGTTCCTAAAACTTCAGTTGGAAAATTATCAATTAATTCGTTTAAAGAAATTCCTTTAAAAGTTCCATTTGAAATAACACTCACATCCCCTTCAACTGTTGAAATTTCCCAACTTTCCCCTGTAATATTTGAAGTAATAGGTTTATTTAATTCCGTTTTTAATTTTTCACCTCCCCAAATTCTTTCTTTTAGAATTGGATCAAATTGTAATGGATAAATATCAAATTTCATGGCTTTCATTTTTTAATGATTTTATGGCTATTGAGATGTGTTTTGTCGCCATAAAACTGTCAAATATCATGGTGATTATTCCTTTTTTATTAATAATATAGGTAACTCTACCTGGCAATAATCCGAATAATTTATGAGGAACGCCAAATAGTTTTCTAATTTTTTTATCAGAATCAGATAATAAAATAAATGGAAGTTGGTATTGATTGGTAAATTTTTTGTGAGAACTTACTGTATCACTACTTATTCCAATAACCTCGGCTCCTAATTCGATAAAATCTTCATAGGAATCTCGAAATCCACAGGCTTGCAAAGTACAACCTGGCGTATTATCTTTTGGATAAAAATAAATTACAACTGGTTTTTTTCCAATAATATCATTGCTGTCAAATGAAGTTCCATTGGCATCTATTGCTACAAAAGACGGTACTTTATCACCTATTTTTAAAGTCATTATTCGCCTTTATAGGTTACAAAATTACGAGGTGTTTCATATAATACTACTTCTAAATCGAATTTTGAGTCAATTCTATTTCTAAGTTTATTCCAAATCACAACTGCGATATTCTCAGCTGTAGGATTTAAATCTTGAAATTCTGGAACATCCAAATTCAAATTTTTGTGATCAAATTTGTCCTCAACTTCTGCTTTAATTAAATCTGATAGAATTTTTACGTCCATAACATATCCTGTTTCGGGATCAATTGGACCTGTAACACTAACAATCATTTCGTAATTGTGTCCATGAAAATTTGGGTTGTTGCATTTACCAAAAAAGGAATCATTTTTTTCAAATGTCCAATCTTTTCTATATAATCGGTGGGCTGCATTAAAATGAGCTTTTCTACTAATGGTTACTTTCATCGTGTTACTTTATAATTTATGATCTTCAATGTAATGGTAAAATTCATCGAATATTATTTTGAACCAAATGGTATAAATGTCTGGATTAATAATCATATCATTCCTAATATCTTCAATTTTCATCCACTTCCAGCTTTCTACTTCCTCGGTATTTATTTTGGGTTCATTATCAAAATATCCTATCATCACATGATCTAATTCATGTTCTGTTAAACCATTATCAAATGGGGCTTTGTAAATAAAATGAAACAATTCTTTCAAATTTGCTTCGAAGCCCATTTCTTCTCTTAACCTTCGAATTCCAGCTTCGATGTTAGATTCACCAACTCGTTGGTGACTACAGCAAGTATTAGTCCATAATAAAGGAGAATGATATTTATGGTGAGCTCTTTGTTGAAGCATAATTTCATTATTATTATTTAAAATAAAAACAGAAAAGGCACGATGTAAAACTGCTTTTTCATGAGCTTCCATTTTTCCCATTGTTCCAATTGGTTCGTCCAATTCATTAACCAATATTACTTTTTCTTCCAACATAGATAGATTATTGTTAGTCAAAAATACAAAAAAAGAAGTGGTAATTCACTTGATTTGCAAAATTAGGATTAGTTTTATGAGTACTTTTTTATGTTTATTATATAAAAAACTGCAAAATAATATTAAAACTAATTTGCAGTATTATAATATATTTAATGGATAATGTCTATAAAATATAATCTGTATTGATGAAATTAGATTCTTTACTATTCAATAATTGTTGTAAAATTTCATTGTTATATTCATTGTCTTTGGATGCTACAAATGTTCGTATTGAAAATGAACGGAGCGCATCATGAATACTAAGCGTTCCCACTGCAGAATCTTTCCTTCCTGTAAACGGATAAACATCAGGGCCACGTTGACAAGAACTATTTAAATTCACTCTAGTTACCAAATTTACTAAAGTGTCTATTAGTGGAGCAATGGTTTTAATGTCCTTTCCAAATAAACTAACTTGCTGTCCATAATTGGATTCAGCCATATCTTTCAGCGGCTCTTCAATATCTTTAAAGGTAATTATAGGAACCACTGGTCCAAATTGTTCTTCATGATATACTCTCATTTGCTTGTTTATAGGGTATAAAATTGCAGGAAAAATAAAATTATCTAAAAGTTGTCCTCCTTTTGAATTGATAACTTTAGCGCCTTTGCTTGTTGCGTCATCAATTAGTTCTTTTATGTAGGAGGGTTTCTCTTTTTCTGGCAAAGGAGTTAAAAAAACAGACTTATCCCATGGATTTCCATAATTTAGAGCATCTACTTTTTCAGCAAATCTTCGATTAAACTCGCTAACTATCGATTCATGTACATAAATTATTTTCAAAGCTGTACAACGTTGCCCATTGAAAGATAGACTTCCAATTACACATTCTTGAATGGCTAGATCTAAATCGGCATCACCCAATACTATGGCTGGGTTTTTTGCTTCAAGTCCTAGAATTAATCTTAATCTATTTTTATTAGGATGATGATCTTGCAGAGCAATTGCTGATTTACTGTTTCCAATTAAAGCCAAGATGGATATTTTCCCCGATTTCATTATTGGGGAGGCTACTTCTCGTCCGCGACCATAAACAATATTTATTACACCTTTTGGAAAGCTACTTCTGAAAGCATCTAATAGTGGAGAAATTAACAATACTCCTAACTTTGCAGGTTTAAAAATCACTGTATTTCCCATAATTATAGCAGGAATAAGCAAAGTGAAAGTTTCATTTAATGGATAATTATATGGGCCCAAACACAAAACTACTCCAAGAGGTCCACGACGAACCATTGCATTTATACCTTGATTTTTTGAAAAACGAGCACAATTTCTATCTAATTTTTTATAATCTTCAATCGTATCAACAATATATTCTACGGTTCTATCAAATTCTTTTTCAGAATCTGGTAGCGATTTTCCTATTTCCCACATCAAATATTTTACCACTTCATTTCTGGCTAATTTCATTTGTTGAACAAAATTTTCCATACATTTTATTCGATCCGCCACTTTCATTGTTGGCCAATTTCCTTGTCCATTATCAAAGGCATTAACCGCTGCATCAACTACTTCTTGTGCTTCATTACTTCCCATTGAGGGTATGGTTCCTAAAAAAGTAGGTTGGTATTCAATTGTAGAGGAAATCGTAGAATATACATCTGTTGTTGCTCCCTTCCATTCTTTTAATTCTCCATTTACTAAATAATTATTTTGTAACAATGGTTTAGTAATCTTAAATTCTTCAGGTATAAAACTCATACTATTTTTTTTTCAAATTTAAGAATAATACTTGTTGTAAATTATTTATTATAAATAAATTAAGTCATATTTTTTTAGAATTATCATTATCATAATAATAATTAAATTATTGAAAGTAAAAATAAATTATTGAAAGTAAAATGTAGTTTTGATAGAAAATAAATTGAAATATATCGATTTCGATTTGCAATTAGAAATATTTATGATTTTAGAGCTTCAAAAACTTTCATTGCACATTTTTCACCATCAATTGCAGCTGAAATTATACCGCCAGCAAAGCCTGCTCCTTCACCACATGGATACAATCCTTTTATTTGTAAATGTTCAAGTGTGATAGCATCTCTTGGGATTCTGACCGGTGATGATGTTCTTGATTCGGGTGCATGTATAATAGCTTCATTGGATAGATAACCTTTCATCGATTTTCCAAATTCTAAAAATCCCTCTCTCAATGTTTGAGTTAAAAATTCAGGAAAAACAGAACCCAATTCGACAGAAGTTGTGCCGGGAACGTAGGATGTTTTTGGAATGTCTGAAGAAATAGTACTTTTAGTAAAATCAATCAATCTTTGGGCGGGTACTTTTTGAGTTTCTCCAGCTAAATGCCATGCTTTTTTCTCAATATTTTTTTGAAATTCTAAACCAGCTAATGCTCCAAACTTAGAATATGGTGCGAAATCTTCTATTTTTAATTCGACAACAATACCTGAATTTGCTGTAGGTTGATCTCTTTTTGATGGCGACCAACCATTTGTTACCACTTCCCCAGGACTAGTGGCACAAGGAGCAATAACCCCGCCAGGGCACATACAAAAAGAGTATATTCCCCTTCCTCCTACTTGTTTTACAATAGAATACGGTGCCGGTGGTAAATATTCTCCACGATAATCGCAACTGTATTGAATACTATCAATTAAACTTTGAGGATGTTCAGCTCTTACACCCAAGGCAAATGGTTTTGCCTCTATGTATATCTTTTTTTGGTTTAATAGTTCAAATATATCTCTTGCGGAATGTCCCGTTGCCAAAATGATCTT
Organism: Flavobacteriaceae bacterium; assembly: GCA_009926065.1. Taxonomy (GTDB): domain Bacteria; phylum Bacteroidota; class Bacteroidia; order Flavobacteriales; family Flavobacteriaceae; genus Flavobacterium. Next base: position 49,384 of record RFPP01000008.1, on the reverse strand, counting down.
GTTGGAAAGTATGGTATCTCCAGATTGAGTTACAATTCCTTGAACTTCATTGTTTTTTATGATAATATCGGTGAGACGCGTTTCAAAAAGCACTTTTCCTCCCATTTCAATTATTTTTTCTCGAATATCTTGTATGATTTTGGGTAATTTATTAGTACCAATATGTGGATGAGCTTCAATTAATATATCTTCTGAAGCTCCAAAACCAACTAATATTTCTAATATTCGAGTGACATCTCCCCTTTTTTTGGAGCGTGTATATAATTTTCCGTCAGAATAGGTTCCTGCTCCTCCTTCACCAAAACAGTAATTGCTATCTTCATTTACAATATGTTCTAAATTAATTGCTTTTAAATCACGACGACGACCACGAACATCTTTACCGCGTTCTATAACTATTGGCTTTAAGCCCAATTCTATTAATTGCAATGCAGCAAAAAGTCCCGCTGGACCTGCTCCAACAACTAGAACTTCGGGAGAATTAGAAACATTTTTATATTCTGGTAATTGAATTGTTTCTTTAATAAATTCGTCTTCTAAAAAATAGATTGCAACTTTTAGATTAATTTTTATTGCCTTTTGACGTGCGTCAATAGAACGCTTCAAAATAGAGATGTGTTTAATATCTGCTTTAGAAACACGAATTAATTTCGCTACTTGATCTTTTAAAAGCTGATCATTAACTGCAATTTCTGGGGCTACTTGAAGCAGAAGTTCTTGAGACATTATTTATTTTATTAATCTATTTGCAAAAGTAGTAATTTGGTGTGGATTAATAACGAGATGTAAATGAAGAGATAATAGACAAAGAGATACTGGATTTTAAAATTCTTAGATAAAAGTTATGTGCCTTTTATGTTAAAAAACATACCTTTGTTCCAATAAAAAATTATGTCAAAACAAATAAAACTTATTTGGGATTTTCGAGGTGCCGCAGCTGAAAAAACAGCTGAGCATCATGTGATTCATCTTAAACAATATATAGAATCGGAAAAATTAGACTTAGATATTACCGGTTTTTCAATAGTAAATGAATTCCATTCTATTGCTTTTATGGTAGTCAATGAAAGTGAAATGATTGCTGTTCGTGACCGATTAAAACCCCATCGAGGAGAGGTGTTTTAGTCAAATATCAAATGTTTATTATCGAAAGATATTAAGTGAAAAATCAATTTTTCCCTTTTGGAATTACACTTTATGACTTTCTAACTTTCGACTTAATTGGCAACCTCACTTATGAATTTAATTCTCATTAATCGTAATTCATTAATGTCGTATTCACCGTCAAATTCTTTTAGAGCTTCTTCTATGCTATCCGACTCAGATTCCATAAAATAGTCTTGAATTTCATCTTGTTGATCGTCATCCAAAATTTCATCAATCCAATACTTTATATTCAGCTTAGTTCCTGAGTATACAATTTGTTCCATCTCTTTAATTAAGGTTTCCATATTCAAGCCTTTACCACTGGCAATATCATCTAGACTTAATTTTCTATCAATGTTTTGAATGATGTATAACTTGTTCAATGAATTAGCTCCTGTTGATTTTACCACTAAATCATCAGGTCTTAAAATATCATTTTCTTCTACGTAATTTTTAATTACTTCCACGAATTCTTTTCCATATTTTTTAGCTTTTCCTTCTCCTACACCATGAATATTAACCATTTCATCCATTGAGATAGGATATTTTAGCGACATATCTTCAAGAGAAGGATCTTGAAAAACAACAAATGGAGGAACTCCTAATTTTTTAGCCACTTTTTTACGTAAATCTCTCAATATTACCATTAAAGTTTCATCGGCAACTCCAGAAGATTTGGCAGCAGTTACAATTGCTTCGTCCTCAGTTTCATTGTATTCATGGTCTTCGGACATCATAAATGATTCAGGATTTTTGATAAAATCTAACCCTTTATCAGTAATTTTTATAATTCCGTAGGTTTCGATATCTTTCGATAACAAACCTTCTACAAGCACTTGACGGAGTAGAGCCATCCAATAACGCTCTTCAAAATCAGATCCGCAACCAAAGAAAGGCTGACTATCGGTTTTATGTGCTTTGATCATGGCATTTACCTTACCGGTTAAAGCAAATACGATTTCTTTTGATTTATATAAATGCTTGGTATCTCTTACCATTTCAAGTAATTTAACCACTTGATCTTTGGCTTCAATTTTGTTTTTTGGATTTCGAACATTGTCGTCCATGTCACCACCTTCACCTGTTTCTGTATCAAATTCTTCACCAAAATAATGTAATAAGAATTTCCTTCTTGACATTGAAGTTTCGGCATAAGCCACGACTTCTTGAAGTAAAGCAAAACCTATTTCTTGTTCGGCAACCGGTTTTCCGGAGAGAAATTTTTCTAATTTTTCAACATCTTTATAGGAATAATAAGCCAAACAATGTCCCTCTCCACCATCTCGTCCGGCTCTACCTGTTTCTTGATAATAACTCTCAAGTGATTTTGGTATGTCATGATGAATTACAAAACGAACATCAGGTTTATCTATTCCCATTCCAAAGGCAATTGTTGCTACAACTACTTCCACATCTTCCATAAGAAACATATCTTGGTGTTTAGCTCTAGTTTTTGCATCTAATCCAGCATGATAAGGAACGGCACTAATGCCATTTACTTGTAAAACTTGTGCAATTGACTCCACTTTTTTTCTACTTAAGCAATATATTATTCCTGATTTGCCTTTGTTTTGTTTTATAAATCGGATAATATCGGCTTCAATATTTTTAGTTTTGGTACGAACTTCATAAAATAGATTAGGGCGATTAAACGATGCTTTGTAGGTAATTGCGTCAACCATTTCAAGATTTTTTAAAATATCTTCTTGAACTTTTGGAGTAGCGGTTGCTGTTAATCCAATAACAGGAGCATTACCCAACAATTTAATACTATTTTTTAAATTCCTATATTCTGGTCGAAAATCATGTCCCCATTCTGAAATACAATGTGCTTCGTCAATGGCAACAAAAGAAATATTAATATTTTTTAGAAACTTAATATAATCTTCTTTCGCTAATGATTCTGGTGCAACATACAGTAATTTGGTTACTCCTGAAGTGATATCTTTTTTTACTTGATTTATTTCTGTTTTATTTAAAGAAGAATTTAGCACGTGAGCTATTCCATTTTCTGAAGATAAACTTCGGATTGCATCAACTTGATTTTTCATCAATGCAATTAATGGAGATACAATAATTGCGGTTCCTTCCTTCATTAATGCTGGTAGTTGATAGCAAAGAGACTTTCCTCCACCTGTAGGCATAATTACAAAAGTATTTTTGCCTGCAATAAGACTTCTAATGACTTGTTCTTGTAATCCTTTGAATTGGTTAAACCCAAAATATTTTTTTAATTCCTTATGAATATCAATTTCGTTAGATTTCATTCTTAGTTATTAGTATTTTACATAAATTTGTGGTTCATAAAGATAAGAATATCTTTTTTAAATACAAACTTTATAAAAAATCTGTTTTGAAGACGAGCAAAAATATATTAGAGATTGCTAAAAAAACAATAGAATCAGAGAGTAATTCAATTGCAAAACTTGTTGATTTACTTACAGATGACTTTTTAAAAGCGGTAGAAATTATCTTTAATTCAAAGGGTAGATTAGTGGTTACAGGTATTGGAAAAAGTGCAATTATTGCTCAAAAAATTGTTGCAACTTTGAATTCTACAGGCACACCATCACTTTTTTTACACGCATCAGAGGCAATACATGGCGATTTAGGTATGGTTCAACCTGAGGATGTAGTGATATGTATTTCAAAAAGTGGAAATAGTCCTGAAATAAAAGTTCTAATTCCAATTTTGAAAAATTTTGGTAATAACTTAATTGCAATTACAGGAAATACTAATTCTTTTTTAGCAAAAGAGGCTAACTATATTTTAGATACTACCGTTGAAAATGAATCTTGTCCAAACAATTTAGCTCCTACAAATAGCACCACTGCACAATTAGTAATGGGCGATGCTCTGGCAGTTTGTTTAATGGAATTGAGAGAATTTAATGCTCAAGATTTTGCAAAATATCATCCCGGAGGTGCATTAGGAAAAAAGCTATTGTTACGAGTAGGAGAAATGCTAGATCAAAATCACAAACCTGAAGTTTCACCGGATACAAACATCAAAAAGGTAATTTTTGAGATTTCTGAAAAGAGACTTGGAGTTACAGCAGTAATTGAAAATAACAAAGTAATTGGAATAATTACCGACGGTGATATTCGAAGAATGCTTAATAATAATGATACTTTTGTACACCTAACTGCAAAAGATATTATGACTAAAAATCCTAAAACCATTCAATTATCTTCAATGGTAACAGATGCCTTAAATATTTTAGAGGATTTCTCAATTACCCAATTGATTGTTACCGACAAAGAAGAGTACAAAGGGGTTTTACATTTGCATGACATACTAAAAGAAGGAATTGTATAATGGCAAAGAAAGCATTGAATGAAATGTCATTTTTAGATCATCTTGAGGAATTAAGATGGTTATTAGTTAGAAGTACTTCTGCAGTAATTATTATGGCAATAGTTACTTACTTTTTTAGTGATTTTATATTTGACAATATTATTTTTGCCCCTACAAAAACTGACTTTTTTACCTATACTTATTTTTGTGAATTGTCACACGAACTAGGTTTTGCTGATAGTATATGTATTACCGAATTGCCATTCATTATTCAAAATACAGACATGGAAGGGCAAGTAAATATGTTTATATGGACTTGCTTAACAGCCGGTTTTATATTAGCTTTTCCATACATTTTATGGGAATTATGGAAATTTATAAGACCCGCTTTGTATGAAAAAGAAAGGAAAAATGTTAGTGTATTTATATTTATATCTTCCTTATTATTTTTTACAGGAGTGATTTTCGGATATTATGTAATTATTCCAATGTCAATTAACTTTTGTGCAACGTTTTCAGTTAGTGAAATGGTTCAAAACCAATTTACGATTGACTCCTATATTGGTATGATGAAAACATCTGTAATTGCAAGTGGATTATTTTTTGAAATGCCAATTATTATTTATTTTTTGACCAAATTAGGATTGGTAACGCCTACATTTCTTAGGAAATACAGAAAATACTCGGTTGTAATTGTATTATTAATTGCAGCAATTGTTACGCCTCCAGATGTAGTTAGTCAAATTATTGTTGCAATCCCTATGTTATTAATATATGAAGCAAGTATCTTTATATCGGTGTTTGTTCATAAAAATCAATTAAAAGAAAATGGCTGATATCCTAAATGAATTCAACGATTATAGAACAAAAATGAACGATAAGTTGTTGGCAGACAATAACAAAATCGTAAAAAGAATATTTAATTTAGACACTAATGCTTACGCTGAAGGTGCTTTAGATACAAAAACCAAGGAACTATTAGGATTGGTAGCTTCTACCGTTTTAAGATGTGATGATTGTGTAAAATATCATCTTGAAACTAGCTATAAATTAGGAGTAACAAAAGAAGAAATGATGGAAGCAATGGGAATTGCAACGTTAGTTGGCGGTACTATTGTAATTCCTCATTTGAGAAGAGCTTATGAATTTTGGGAAGCATTAGAAGACAAAAAGAGGTAACCTAAACTAAATAAATGTTAATGTGGTGAATCGATAATTTTGTAATTCGTTAATTTGTGATTATAAAATAAGACTCTCAAATAACCAATAAATATGATATTAAGGGCGGATAATTTAGTAAAAACATACAAAGGTAGAAGTGTTGTAAAAGGAATTTCTGTAGAAGTAAATCAAGGTGAAATTGTTGGACTTTTAGGTCCAAATGGTGCGGGTAAAACAACTTCTTTTTACATGATTGTTGGTTTAGTTAAACCAAATTCTGGAAATATCTATCTGGACGATATGAATATTACCGATTTTCCAATGTATAAAAGAGCACAAAGGGGAATTGGATATTTGGCACAAGAAGCTTCAATTTTTAGAAAGTTGAGTGTCGAAGATAATATTCTAAGTGTTTTACAATTAACTAATTACACTAAAGCGGAACAAGAGGCAAAAATGGAAAGTTTAATCGACGAATTTAGTCTTAATCACATTCGAACCAATCGTGGCGATTTACTTTCTGGGGGGGAACGACGACGAACAGAAATTGCAAGGTGTCTAGCAACAGATCCTAAATTTATCCTTTTAGATGAGCCATTTGCGGGAGTTGACCCGGTAGCCGTTGAAGATATTCAGAGAATTGTAGCACAATTAAAAAATAAAAATATTGGTATTTTAATAACCGATCATAACGTTCAAGAAACACTTGCAATAACTGACAAAACCTATTTGATGTTTGAGGGTGGAATTCTGAAAGCAGGAACGCCTGAAGAGTTAGTTGAAGATGAAATGGTTCGAAGAGTTTACCTCGGTCAGAATTTTGAATTACGAAAAAAGAAATTAGAATTTTAGTTAACAACAAAAGTTACACTATTTAAGCATTTTTTCGCTTAATCAAATTCACAATCACAGACAACATTACGTAAAAGACAATAATCAAAGCGACTCCTGAAAATTTAAATACTATTAATAATAGTAGAGAAATCAGTAAGAATACAATTTGTAAAACATTATCCTTTAAATTAAATTTCTTGATTTTAAGTGAAAAAAGTGGAATTTCAGCATTTAAGACATAGGCACTAATTAGGGTTACAAATAATAAAACCCAATTATTTGTCAATAATTCAAGTAGAATTAAGGAATCTGTATTTTTTAATATTAGAGGCAAACTCAAAATAAAAATAGCATTAGCAGGGGTTGGCAAACCAATAAAAGAATCTATTTGACGAGTATCAATATTAAAATTAGCTAATCGATAGCAAGACCCCAATGTAATAATAAATCCCAAATAGGGAAAATAAATAAATGAAGGGTCTGAATTTACTGAGTTGGTCAACATTTTAAACATCACAAAACCAGGAACTAAACCACTTGTAACCATATCTGCTAATGAATCTAATTGCAATCCTAACGGACTTGAATTATCGAATAATCTAGCGAAAAAACCATCGAAAAAATCAAAAAAAATACCTAGGAAAACAAAAAAGAAAGACATTTCAAAATTCTCCTCACTAGCATAAACTATAGCAATACAACCACTAAATAAATTTAAAAGTGTAATAACATTTGGAATGTGTTTTTTTGGGTTCATTAGTTTCAATTTAAAGTAACAAAGAAAGCAAATTTAATACAATAAGTTAAAGTCAAGTACGTTTTTAGAATAGAATTTTTAAGTAAATTAAAAACAGGGATTGGTAATCATTAAAAATGCATATTTTTGATAAAATTTTCAGCTCCAATTTTAATAGCAAATTAAACCTATTTGAAAAATAATTTCATAATATTATTATTGATTGTAAACACAATTAACTTTGCACAAACTACAAGGAAATATTCCAATGAATTTATGAATATTGGGGTTGATGCTGCTGCTATGGCTATGTCAAATGCTGTTACTTCTAGTTCAAATGATGTAAATTCAGGCTATTGGAATCCTGCGGGTTTAATTGGATTAAATGGGAAACAAGCTTCTTTAATGCATGCAAGCTATTTTGCAAATATTGCACAATACGATTATGCAGCCTATGCAACTCCTATTGACGATGAAAGTTCTTGGGGGTTTTCGGTTATTCGATTTGGAGTTGATAACATTATGAATACTACTCAGTTGATTGATAGTCAGGGTAATGTAGATTATAATAGAATAAGTTTATTTTCAGTTGCCGATTACGGAGTTACCTTTTCCTATGCTAGAAAACTAAAATTATCAGGACTTCAATATGGTGTAAATTCAAAAATAATCAGACGGATAATTGGAAAATTTGCTAGCTCTTGGGGTTTTGGTTTTGACGCCGGTTTACAATTTGAAAAAAACAATTGGAAATTTGGATTAATGCTTCGGGACATTACTACCACCTATAACGTTTGGGCAATAAATGAAACAGAGTATAACACAATTAAAGATGCAATAAATGGTCAGAACCAAGAATTACCAGAAAACATTGAAATAACCTTACCTAAAGCACAATTAGGACTATCAAAGAAATTTGATTTTCATAATGAAACTGGTCTTTTGGCAGCAGCCAATTTAAATATGAGTTTTACAAAAACCAATGATATTTTCTCCACAAATGGTTTGAGTATTGATCCAGCTTTAGGATTTGAATATAATTACACCGATTTGGTTTTCGTTAGAGCTGGTGTAGGTAATTTTCAAAATGTAGTTCAAATTGATAACACTAAAAAGTTAGCTTTTCAACCTAATATTGGTTTAGGATTTAAATATAAAGGAATCCAAATTGATTATGCTTTAACCGATTTAGGTGATCAAAGTGCAGCAATGTATTCGAATATTTTCTCACTCAAAGTTGATTTAAGTATTTTTGGACAATAATTATAATTTAAATGTGTAATAATAAAAATACGTTATTATTTATTTTAATACTATCGCTGTTTACAATCAAGGTAAATAGTCAGAAAATTACTATTTCTAACAATGCAGAAGTGAGTATTTTGACCTGTGGAACAGGAAAAGAAATTTATTCTTTATTTGGTCACACTGCAATTAGAGTCAAAGATACAATCAACTTTGTAGATCAAGTGTATAACTTCGGAACTTTTGACTTTAACACTCCTAATTTCTACTTGAAATTTGTAAAAGGAGATTTACAATATTTAGAAACCAGTTGCACTTTTGAAGAGTTTTTTCAAGAATATTTATATGAAAAAAGAAGTATTGACGAACAAGTATTAAACTTATCTCACGATAAAAAACAAGCTCTTTTTGATTATCTAAACGCTTCTTTAGAATCGGATGAGCGATTTTATACTTATAAATTTATTGACAAAAATTGCACCACAATGGTTATCAATACCATTAATAAAATAATTGGAAAACCTGTAATTGGAATAAATTCAAGCGATGCTCAAACCTGTAGAACAATACTTTACCCCTATTTTGATAATCATTTTTATACACAATTAGGAACCAGCATTATTTTTGGAAACAAAGTTGATTTGAAAAGCAAACAACTATTTCTACCTTCCGAGCTTTATAATAATATCAAAGATTTAAAAGTCGACAATCAACCTATTTGTAAGGAAACTAATAAAATATTAGAATTTGAAAAAATAGAATTTCCATTTTCGTGGTGGAATAATTTTTATGTTTTTTGTTTGTTCTTTATTACCTTACTCCTACTAAATAAACCAACAATTTACAAAGTCTATTTTATCATATTAGGAATACTTGGGTTGTTCTTTATTTTTGCAGGATTTTACTCATTGCACAGAGAACTAGTAAATAATTACAATGTCTTGTTATTCAATCCGATTTTGTTTGCGGTAATTTACTTTGAAATAAAAAACAATAAAAAATGGATTTTATATTCGAGTATTTTCTCTCTAATTTGCTTAATAATTTACATAGCTATTTTAATAAATAAACCTTATTTAGGAATAGTTTCTCCATTTATTATTACCAGCGGAGTTAGATTGATGCAATTATATTGGAAAAATAGAAGATAAAAAAAACAGTATTCTAAGAATACTGTTTTTTATAATAATTGGCATATTCACCAGAAGTAACATTTTTTAGCCAGAGCTCATTATTTAAATACCAATTTACAGTTAGTTCCAAACCTTGTTCAAATGTTACTGAAGGCTTCCATCCTAGTTCTTTATTTATTTTTGAGGCATCGATAGCATATCTTAAATCATGTCCCGGGCGATCTTTTACGTAGGTAATTAATTGCTCAGAAGTTCCTGGTTCACGTCCTAATTTACTATCCATTATTTGACAAAGTAATTTTACTAAATCTATATTTTGCCATTCATTAAACCCACCAATGTTATACGTTTCATGATTTTTACCTTTGTGATAAACTAAATCAATTGCAACAGCATGGTCTTCCACAAATAACCAATCCCGGGTATACTTTCCATCTCCATAAACTGGAAGCGGTTTATTATTGATTATATTGTTAATGAAAAGTGGAATTAATTTTTCAGGAAAATGATTTGGACCATAATTATTGGAGCAATTTGTAATAACATATGGCAAACCGTAGGTTTCACCATAAGCACGAACGAAATGATCCGAACTAGCTTTTGATGCAGAATATGGAGAATTTGGATCGTAGGAAGTGGTCTCTGTAAATAACCCTTCGGCACCTAAACTTCCATAAACTTCATCAGTGCTAACATGATAAAAACGCTTTCCATCCTCATTCCCTTTCCATTGTTTTTTGGCTGCATTAAGTAAATTCATAGTTCCAATAACATTCGTTTTCACAAATGATAACGGATCTTCAATAGAACGATCAACATGAGATTCTGCTGCAAGATGAACTATTCCATCAAATTGATGAGTTTCAAATAAGGTTGAAATAAATTGTTCGTCAACAATGTCGCCTTTTATGAAAGTATAATTGTCATTTTTTTCAATATCGGCAATATTCTCCAAATTACCTGCATAGGTTAATGCATCTAGATTGTAGATATGATAATTTGGATACTTATTTACAAACCTACGAACCACATGCGAACCAATAAAGCCTGCACCTCCTGTTATTAATATTTTTTTCATATTGATTATTTGCTTTTTAGCTACCGATGCATTGGTAAACAAAACCAATTTCTGTTAGTTTTTTTCGATCTAATATATTTCTTCCATCAAATACAAAAGCCGGTTTATCCATGTTATCGTAAATTTTTTGCCAATCGTAGGAAATAAATTCGTCCCACTCGGTTAAAATAGCTATGGCGTGTGCATTTTTACATGCTGAATAGACGTCAGTGCAGGATTGAATTCCTTTTCTATTAAGCTCTGGTTTTCTAGATTCTAAATAGTCAAGATCTGCTAAAATTTTATTTTCAGACACTTTAGGATCATAAACCGCTATATTTGCCTCTTCTTTTAACAAATAATCGGCTACGTATATTGCAGCAGATTCTCTGGTATCGTTAGTATCTTTTTTAAAGGCCCAACCTAAAAATGCAATTTTTTTTCCTGATATTGTATTGTAAAGCGTGGTAATTATTTTTTTTGCAAAACGATTTTTTTGATGATCGTTCATAATAATTACTTGTTCCCAATAGTCAGCAACTTCATTTAATCCAAACGATTTAGCGATATATACCAAATTTAAAATATCTTTTTGAAAGCATGACCCTCCAAAACCTACTGAGGCTTTTAAAAATTTAGGCCCAATTCTGCTGTCCATTCCAATTGCTTTAGCTACTTCATTAATGTCGGCACCTGTTTTTTCACACAATTCCGACATTGCATTAATAGAAGAAATACGTTGAGCTAAAAAGGCATTCGCAGTAAGCTTAGAAAGCTCAGACGACCATAAATTGGTAGTTAATATTTGTTGGCTTGGCACCCATTTAGAATAAATATTTACAAGTTTTTGAATTGCTATTTGACCTTCTTTTGAAGGGTCACCACCAATTAATACTCTATCAGGGTTAAGCAAATCGGAAACTGCAGTACCTTCAGCCAAAAATTCAGGATTAGATAAAATTTGAAATTTTACACCATTCCCAGTATTGTCTAAAATACTTTTAATCGCTTCGGCGGTTCTTACAGGTAAAGTTGATTTTTCAACAACAATTTTATCATTTTTCGCGACCTTAGCTATTTGCCTTGCGCAAAGTTCAATATATTTTAAATCAGATGCCATTCCCTTTCCTGCTCCATAAGTTTTTGTAGGAGTATTTACAGAAATAAAGATCATTTCGGCTTCATCAATTGCAGTTTCAACATCAGTTGAAAAAAACAAATTTCTATTTCTTGATTCGGCTACAATTTCGCTTAATCCAGGTTCGTAGATTGGAATATTATCTACATTGGGATCGTTCCAAGCCGCAATTCTATCGGCATTTAAGTCAACTACTGTAATCTTTATATGTGGACATTTTTGGGCGATTATGGCCATAGTGGGTCCACCAACATAACCAGCACCAATGCAACAAATTTTAGTAATTTCCATTTATATTTGTTTCAATTTTTAATTATTTTTAAACGTATTCTCAAAGGGAATTCTCTGCAAAATACTTCTCCCTAATGTAACCTCATCGGCATATTCTAATTCGTCGCCAACTGATATTCCTCTTGCAATTGTAGAGGTAACAATATTGCTGTCTTTTATTTGTTTATAGATATAAAAATTGGTTGTATCTCCCTCCATGGTGGAGCTTAACGCAAATATTAATTCTTCTACTTTTCCAGAATTTACTTTATCAACCAAAGAATTAATCTTCAATTGACTAGGTCCAATTCCGTCCATTGGTGAAATTTTCCCTCCTAGAACGTGGTAAATCCCTCGATATTGTCCCGTATTTTCAATTGCCATAACATCTCGAACATCTTCAACAACACATATTTGTTTATGGTTTCTTTTAGAATTAGAACAAATTTCACAGGTTGCTACATCAGATATAGTGTGACAGCTTTCGCAAAATTTTATTTCCTCTCTAAAAGTTGTTAACGCATTTGTTAAAAAAACAGTTTGTTCCTTTGGCTGTTTTAATAAATGCAACACTAATCGCAAGGCAGTTCTTTTACCAATTCCTGGCAACTGAGCCATTTCCTTAACTGCTGCTTCTAATAATTTTGAAGAAAATTCCATTTTACAAATGTACTAAAATTGTTTATTTATAAAAGTAAGTTCCAATGTTTTCGACATTAGAAATTATATTAAAAATAACCTTAAATAGTAAGTGTTTATAAAGTATATTTGTAAAAATTAATATAGCTAGGGAACCATTACTATTTTTTTTTATAATATCTCCAGCTATTCTTAATTCTATACCATCAATTAATCCAAAATGCATAAACCCACAAAAAACCAAATAAGCTAATGTTAATTGTATTTCAACATACTTGCTCGGATCTAAATAGAACATTCCTAATAAAATAATTAATAGAGATGTGGTATTAGAGACTATTTGAGCAATTAATGTTGACTTAATATTAATCTTATTATTTTTTACAAAATAATTTTGGACTACCATTAATAAATAATATAAATAGCAAGCATTAAAAATGATTTAACGGCGTTAAGTTTGTTAAATTAAAAATTCAACAAAAATCGGGCATACGGTGATAGCGTAAGTTAACGTAATTGAAGAGGGGATATAATTTTAATAATTATATTACAATTACAAATAGGCTCTAAAAAACCTATTTTACTTACTTGGATTTGATAAATTCTACTATTTTTTGGCAAGCATCACCTGTTCCATAGGGATTATGGAGTGAGCTCATGGCGTAGTATTTATCATTATTGTTTAACAAGTTGGTACACTCGAAAATGATTTTTTCTTTGTCGGTACCAACCAAAATTACAGTGCCTGCAGCGACTGCTTCCGGGCGTTCTGTAGTTTCTCTCATTACCAAAACTGGTTTTCCTAAACTTGGGGCTTCTTCTTGAATGCCACCCGAGTCGGTAATGATTAAATAGGATTTATTCATTAACCAAACAAAAGCTGGATAAGCTAAAGGTTCGATTAGTTTAATATTATCAATGTCTGAAAGTAAATCATAAACCGGTTTCTTTACATTTGGATTTAAATGTACTGGGTAAATAATTTGAACTTCGGGGTTTGATTGTGCTATTTCTTTTAAAGCTTCACAAATAGAAATGAAGCCTTGACCATGATTTTCTCTTCGATGTCCAGTTACCAATATAATTTTTTTGGTAAAATCGACAATCGATTTAATTTCTACAATTTCATTATTTTCATTATTCTCAACTAAAACAGAACTTTCAAATAATGCATCAATTACAGTATTTCCTGTAACCAAAATAGATTTTTCTGATACATTTTCACTCAATAAATTTTGTTTTGCTTGTTCTGTGGGTGCAAAATGATAATCGGCAATTCGACCTGTAACTTGTCTATTAATTTCTTCTGGGAAAGGTGATAATTTGTTATTAGTTCTTAGTCCAGCTTCTACGTGGCAAACTTTTGCACCTGCGTAAAATGCTGCAATACTTGAAGCCATTGTTGTGGTTGTATCGCCATGAACATAAACATAATCAGGTTGAAATTCCTCTAATATTGGTTTTAAACCTAATAAAATTTCTGATGTTAGCGAATATAAATTATGATTGGGTTTCATTAAATCCAAATCGTAATTTGGTTTTATTTGAAAAAAGTCTAAAACCGGATCCAACATTTCTCGATGTTGTGCAGTTACACAAACTCGAGTTTCAAATTGGTCTTTTTCATTTTGGAATGCACGAACCAAAGGAGCCATTTTTATAGCTTCAGGTCGGGTTCCAAAAATTATTAGATTTTTTGTCATTTATTTTCTGGATATTATCTTTTTAATAATTCCAAGTCGCTCGCAACCATTTCTTTTACCAATCCGGCCAAGTCATATTGTGGCACCCAACCCAATTGAGTTTTAGATTTTGTAGGATCACCAATTAATAAATCAACTTCTGTTGGTCGGTAATATTGAGGATCTACACGAACCACCACTTTTCCAATTTCTAATTGATATTCTGGGTTGTTACACGCTTTTATTTTTGCAATTTCATTTTCATTTTCTCCTTCAAATGACAATTCTATTCCAACTTCTGCGAATGCTAAACGAACAAAATCTCGAATGTAGGTTGTAACACCTGTTGCAATTACATAATCTTCAGCGACATCTTGTTGTAAAATTCGCCACATTGCTTCTACATAATCTTTGGCGTGACCCCAATCTCTTTGTGAATTTAAATTACCTAAATACAAGCAATCTTGTTTTCCTAAAGCAATTGCTGCGGTTGCCATTGTGATTTTTCTAGTTACAAATGTTTCTCCTCTTCTTGGAGACTCATGGTTGAATAAAATTCCATTACAGGCAAAAATATCATAAGCCTCACGGTAGTTTTTTGTTATCCAAAAGCCATAAATTTTTGCAACTCCATATGGTGAACGAGGATAAAATGGGGAGTTTTCATCATAGAATCCTTTGGCATTTTTATTTTCTGCAAAACCTCCATATAATTCTGATGTGGAAGCTTGATATATTCTAGTTTTCTTTTCTAAACCTAAAATTCTTACTGCTTCTAAGATTCTCAATGTCCCCAAACCGTCTACATTGGCAACATATTCAGGTGAATCAAAAGAAACTTTAACATGCGACATTGCTCCAAGATTATAAATTTCATCCGGTTGAATTTCTTGAATAATTCGAATTAAATTAGTTGCATCAGTTAGGTCGCCATAATGCAATTTAAAATGCACGTTATTTTCATGTTGGTCTTGATATAAATGATCGATTCTTTGAGTATTAAATGAAGAAGCTCTTCTTTTAATTCCATGAACCATATATCCTTTTTCTAATAATAATTCAGCTAAATAGGAACCATCTTGTCCTGTTACACCTGTAATTAATGCTGTTTTTTGTTTAGTACTCATATATACTATTTTAAACTATTATCTTATTAATTTATAGAATTAAACTTCTACATTTTTAATTCTTTATAATCATTTATGTTTTCTAAAAACCAATCGTATGTTTTTCGGATTCCATCTTCCAAATTGATTTGGTGTTTCCATCCTAAAGAGTGCATTTTAGAAACATCCAATAACTTTCTTGGGGTTCCATCTGGTTTCGATTCATCCCAAATTATCTTACCATTATGACCTACTATTTTTTGAATTAATAGCGCCAAATCTTTAATTGTTAAATCTTCACCCGTACCAATATTATATAAATAATCTGGTAAATTATTTTCTAATGCAAATACCACAGCGGCGGCCAGATCATCTACAAATAGAAATTCTCTCAATGGCGTTCCGCTACCCCAAAGGGTAACAGGTGCGTTATTATTTTGCTTTCCTTCGTGGAATTTTCTTATTAATGCAGGTAAAACATGGGAGGTAGTTAAATCAAAATTGTCATGTGTTCCGTATAAATTTGTTGGCATCAAACTCACATAATTTCTGCCAAACTGATTTTTAATTGCTTGACAAGATTTTACACCTGTAATTTTTGCTAAAGCGTACCATTCATTGGTAGTTTCTAGCGAACCCGTTAATAAATATTCTTCTTTTAGAGGTTGAGGAGCCATTTTAGGATAGATACAAGAACTTCCTAAAAAAATAAACTTATTAATTCCTAATTCAAATGCAGTGCTAATTAAATTGTTCTGAATTTGCATATTTTCCATTAAAAATTGGTATGGAAAATCATTATTTGCTAAAATCCCTCCCACTTTTGCGGCAGCATCAATTATTATTTCTGGTTTTTCGGTTGTGATAAAATTCCTTACAGCTTCTTGGTTTCGTAGGTCTAAATCTTTACTTGAAGCACCAATTAAATTGGTATATCCTTTATTGGATAATACTCTCCAAATTGCCGATCCAACCATTCCATTATGGCCTGCTATATATATTTTAGAATTTAAATTCATTTATTAAAAAACCGTTTAAATTATATTTCATCCTACAACCGAGCGTCTACACTATCTCTATCTAATGCCGCCTTACTGTCAAAAACGATTGTATGAGTACCTTTTTTATAATCATTGATATTCATTTCAAGAAACTCTTTGTGAGCCACCGTTAATATTATTGCATCATATTTTGAAGGTGATTGCTGTAGCTCAATGTTGTATTCTTTTTTAACTTGACTGGAATCTGCATGCGGATCAAAAACATCAACTTCTAATCCAAATTGAATTAATTCATTATAAATATCAACCACTTTTGAATTACGAATATCTGGGCAATTTTCTTTAAAAGTAACTCCTAATAATAGTGCTTTTGCACCTTTAATATTCGTTCCTTTTTGAATCATCATTTTAACCACTTTTCCCGCAATGAACATTCCCATGTTGTCATTTACTCTTCTACCTGAAAGAATTACCTGAGGATGATAACCTAAGCTTTCCGCTTTATGAGCTAAATAATAGGGGTCAACCCCAATGCAATGTCCGCCCACTAAACCTGGTTTGTATTTTAAGAAATTCCATTTGGTTCCTGCGGCATCCAAAACGTCGTTGGTATCAATTCCAATTCTGTCAAAAATTAAAGCCAATTCATTAACAAATGAAATATTCACATCTCGTTGAGCATTTTCAATGGCTTTACTAGCTTCTGCAACTTTAATACTTGGCGCTTTATAAGTACCCGCCGTAATTATTGAGGCATATAAATTATCTACAAAAGTAGCAACTTCTGGTGTAGACCCTGAGGTAACTTTCTTTATTGTGGTTAGCGTATTCACTTTATCACCTGGATTTATTCTCTCAGGACTATAGCCGCAATAAAAGTCTTCATTGAATTTAAGTCCGCTATACTTTTCTAATATTGGCACACAATCTTCCTCGGTACAACCAGGATAAACGGTGCTTTCATAAATTACAATTGCTCCTTTTTTCATTACTTTTCCAATCATTTCTGAAGCTTTTAGTAATGGTGCTAAATTAGGTGCTTTAAATTGATTTATTGGGGTTGGAACCGTCACAATATATATGTCGCAGTGCTTTAAATCGTTAATGTTACTAGAAAATTTAAGTTGCTCAGCTGCTTTAATTTTATCAGAATTTGATTCTAAAGTTCTATCAATTCCGTTTGCTAATTCGGATACTCTATTTGAATTAATATCAAAGCCAATAGTATTGTATTTAGATCCAAAAGCAACTGCAAGCGGAAGTCCAACGTAACCTAAACCAATGATAGCTATATTATTATTTGAAAAATACATTTTTAATTTGTCTGAAATAAGTATAAAAAAACACTTATTTGTCTAATTTTATTCACTTTATTACACCGCTTCGCGAGGTCAGTCACATCAATTGACTAACTAAAAGTAATAATAAAAAGAAAAATATACTATTATTCTTTTGTAATTGTAATTAATACTCCTAATTCTTTCAGAACTAAGCGGATTTTATTTTTTTCAATTTGCGATACAACTCCTTCTTTTCCTATGAAAGGACCTTTAGAAATTGTCAATACATCACCTGTTTTTAATCCTTCAACTTCAACAGAACTGACTATTTCATTTAAACTATCTTTAAGAGCTAGAATTTCATGCTCTTGAATTATTGCGGGTTTTCCCAACCAAAATAAATACCTTACCACTCCAGGAACTTCAAAAACTCTATGTCTATCAAGGTCATTTATTTTTACAAAAACATAAGAATTAATAAGTGGAATTTCCACTTTCTTTTTTCTATCTGACCATTGCTTAACCTGATTAATCATAGGACAATAGGCTTCTATCCCCATTTTCTCTAAACAAAAAGCAACTTTTTTTTCGTTCTTAGGTCGAGTATATAATGCAAACCAATACATTATTAGTCTAACTCGTTATTACTCGAAGTTTCCGAATCATAAATTGTCAACCCTTTACCATCGTATTTTTGAGTAATAAAAAATTGAACTTTTCGTTTAATTTCCTTTTCAATTTTAACTGATAAATTTACAATATATTCCGTGTTTAATTCATCTCCCACAACTACAACCTCAATAATCCCGCTGTCAATTCCATTTGCATAATCGCCGATTACAATTACTTTTTTCACATCTCCCATTCTATCCAATATTATTTCTACTATTGAATCCAATCCAATATGTTTAAAAATAATATTTTTAAGTGTATTATAAAGTGGATGTTTTGTATTTGCTTTATAAGAAATTCTATTTTGAACCGCTTCTTTATTTAAATAACCTGCTTCTTCGAGATTTTTTAACTCTTTTCGAATTGCATTTGTAGATTCATGCATTTCTTCTGCTAATCCACGTAAATGGCCATTATTAGCCACGTTTATAAAAAACTTGACTAATAATCGAAGACGTGTTTTAGAAGTAATTAATGTCTCTAACATTTATTTTTAATTGTGAGTAACAAAAGTACTCATTAAAATTATAATTTACAAAACAATTTAAATAATTTATTTTTAACTAAACAATAATAAAAAACCGCCTAAAGGCGGTTTAAAAAAAATTGTTATATTTTTTATTAGAATTTAAATACTAATTCTGCACTATGTTGAATATGATTGTTTAGCAATGTATTTTGAACAAATGCATATTTTCCGGAGGATTGTATTCTTAAACCAAAATTTGGTTTAAACCAAAAATTAAATCCTAATCCAAGATTATATGTTTGATTGGCATTGTCATCAACTTTATTTAATCCAAAACCAGCAACTAAATAAGGATCAAATGCTTCATATTTGATAAACTTTTTACCAAAATAGAATTTACCGTTTATATCAAATCCTAAATAATTTTGGTTTTCATCTATTGTTCCTCCGTTATGAATTTTATTGGAAGAAAGTTGGTTGATCCCTAAAGATCCTTCTAATGAAAATTGCTCACTCATTAATCTTTCAACACTTATTCTTGAAACTGTAGGTAAATAATTCCATTGTTCTGATGGGTTGAAGTAATTACCAGTTTTTGAAGCGGTATTATCAATAATGTTAGCACCAAATCCGATAATCCATTGTGGTTTTGCATTAGTTGAGTTGTCTTGAGCAACAACAGCAAAAGTTGAAAATAGTAAAAATAATACAACTAGGTTTTTCATGTCTTTTAAGTTAAAATTTTTAACAAATATATTATTTATTTCTTAAGTAGTATTATAATTTGAAAGAAAATTAAGTTATTTGTAAATAAAAATATTTGATATGACTCCTATTGCTATTATACTTTTAATGTTAGTCTATTTTGGAATTTTGTTTCTAATATCTCATTTTGTAAGTAAAAATAATACTGGTAATGAAGCTTTTTTTAGGGCAAATAAGAATTCAAAATGGTATTTAGTTGCTTTTGGGATGATTGGCACTGCACTTTCAGGGGTTACTTTTATTTCAGTTCCTGGAGAAGTTGGAAATCCCGAAACACAATTCAAGTACTTCCAATTTGTTTTAGGAAATGCAATTGGCTTTATTATCATTGCAAAGGTGTTGCTTCCTTTATACTATAGAATGAATTTGACTTCAATTTATGGCTATTTTGAACAGCGTCTGGGTAAAATTAGTTATAAAACTGCCGCTTCTATATTTTTAATAAGTAGAACTATAGGGTCTGCCTTTAGATTGTATTTAGTTGTGATTGTTTTACAGCGTTATGTATTTGATTTTTATAAAATTCCTTTTGCCATTACGGTATTGATTTCTTTACTTTTAATATTTGCTTATACCTATAAAGGGGGGTTAAAAACGATAATAATTACAGATACTTTACAAACCGTTTTCTTAGTTTCTTCTGTTTTTTTGACGATTTACTTTATTTGTAGTAGTTTGAATTTAGGGGTTACTGAGGCTTTTGAGGCGGTTAAAAATAGTAACTATTCTAAGGTATTTTTCTATGAAGATTACCTAAAGGGAAGTTATTTTATCAAACAGATATTAGGAGGAATATTTGTAACCATTGCTATGGTTGGACTGGATCAGGATTTAATGCAAAAGAATTTGAGTTGTAATAATATCAAAGAAGCTCAGAAAAACATGTTTACGTTTACTGGAATTTTTATTTTAATCAATATATTCTTTTTGAGCGTAGGCGCTTTGCTATATATTTTTGCTGCCAAAAACGGTATAGAAGTTCCAACCGATTTGATTACTGGAAAACCAAGAACAGATTTGCTTTTTCCTGAAATTGCATTTCATCATTTAGCCTTGGCACCTGCAATTGTATTTTTATTAGGATTGACTGCTGCTACCTTTGCAACCACAGATTCTGCATTAACGGCATTAACTACTTCTTTTTGCGTTGATTTTTTAGGTATGGATAAAGCTGAAAATGTTGACAAAGCAAATATAGTAAGAACAAGACATTTTGTTCATATAGGTTTTTCGATGCTTATGTTTTTGGTGATTTTGCTTTTTAATGCTATAAATGATTCTTCTGTTGTAAGTATGATTTTTAAGATTGCATCCTACACTTATGGCCCATTATTAGGATTGTTTTGTTTTGGAATGTTTATGAAAACTAAAACGGTTTATGATAAATTAGTTCCTATCATTTGTGTGCTTTCACCAGCAATATGTTTCTTAATTAGTTATAATTCTGCGGTTCTTTTTGGAGAATACGTAATTGATAACGAATTGATTATTGTTAATGGTTTGATTACTTTCATAGGATTGTTGTTGATTAGCAAACCAGCAACTTCACAAACGGAGTTTTAATATCATCAATAATTAATTGAACTTTTTACTTTTTTCCCTTGATGGTAAAAAGTAACAAAAAAGATCAAGCCTTAACAGACTTATCTTGAAAACTATCTCAAAATTCACTCCGCAACCCAAGTCGCGCGTCGTGCCTACTTGCTATGAGGGTTGCTGACACTTATTTTTCGTTGTTTTCTATCGATAATGCTGTAAGGGCGACTCAGAGAAGTTATAATATTTCCCTTTTCGTCAAAAATCCAAAAAACTCTAGCCCCGATGGCAGTGTAAATCCTTTGCTTTTTTTCTTAAAAAAGCAAAGATTGAAACGTACAGCGGGAAATAGCTTCAAATAAAACTAATACTGATTGGTTGTTAAAAGCACCAATGTACACGCCACTTCCACTTTTATGTTATTCAATTTTAGTAGTTGGTAGAACTCAGGATTTTCAGTTCCTGGGTTAAAAATCACTCGTTTTGGTTTTGCTTCTACTATATAATTGTAGTAATCTCTTTGTCGAGCAGGATTTAGATACAATGAAACAGTATTTATTTGTGTTAATGGAATTGCTTTGGTGTATATTTTTATTCCAGAAACTTCACCTGTATTTTGACCAATTGCAAGCACAGAATGTCCTTTTTCAACTAACATTGTGATTGCTTTAAACGAGTATCTATCTGGCTTTGTTGAGGCACCAAGTACGAGCGTTTTTTTATTTTTCATATTACAAAAATTCGTATTTAATGGGGTTTATATTTCTTCTTTTGGTAAGAATATTTCTGCCATCATACAACGGGCGCTTCCGCCACCACAAGCTTCAATTGTGTCAAGACTTGAGCTTAAAATAGTTACGTGTTCTTCTAGCTGAGCAATTTGTTTTTTGGTAAGACTTTTATAAGCCGCTGCGCTCATTACTAAATACCTTCTATCGTTAGCGCCTTTAACTTCAAGCATATTTCCGGCAAAATTATTCATTTGATCTTCGGTAATGTAAATAACTTCTTTATCATCGCCTTTTAAACTATCGATTACCATTTTGCGTTCTTTTTTATCGTCTATTGAATCGGCACAAATTACGGCATAGGTTTCCCCAATGCACATCATAACATTGGTATGATAAATTAATTTTCGTTCTCCATTAACTGTTTGAAACGCTTCAAAAATAATAGGATTTAAGTCGAAATCTTCACAAAATTCAATGAATAATTCTTCGTCGGCCCTTGGAGATAAAGCACAATATGCCTTCCCATTTTCACGATCAAGAACAATACTGCCAGTACCTTCTAGGAAAAAACTATCTTCTTCTGCAGAGGTATAATCCATAATATTGTCAATTATGAAGCCTTTTTCTTCTAGAATATCCAAAATTTCTTCTCGCCGCTCTAAACGTCGATTTTCGGCAAACATTGGATACAAAGCGATGTCACCATTTTCATGAAATGAGATCCAATTGTTTGGAAAAATACTATCAGGTGTGTCTGGATTTAAAGTATCTTCTACTACAATAACATCAACGCCAACTGATTTTAACTTTGCTACAAAAGCATCAAATTCTTGCTGGGCTTTTGCGTTAACTGTTGCGGGCAATAACCCGTCAATTACTTTTTGGTAATAATTATTTACTGCCGTTTGCTCATTCATTCGAAAAGCTACCGGTCGAATCATTAATATGGAGTTGGTAGTTTGATTCATGTTTTTAATTGTTTAAAGTTTAAAGTTAGAAGTTTAAAGCAACTTAAACTAATTACTCTCTAATTAAAGGCAAAGTCGAGCATCTCAACAAGCCTTCTTGTTTTGCAATTTCTGCATAGGGAATTTCTTCAACTGTGAATCCTCTTTCTCTAAGCCATGTATTTAACCTATCGAATTTTTGTTCTGAGACTACTACATTTGGAGCTATTGAAAAAACATTAGAATTCATATGATACATTTCATTTCTATTGAGGTGAAAAAGATTTTCTTTACCAAATAATTTAACTAAATAAAGGTAATCGGATTCCTCTCGAAAACCTTGTTTGTAAATAATTCCTTTATTGTTTCCCACGGGTTGAAAACAGCAATCTAAGTGAAGTGCATTGTCGCGAGCTTCAATTTTGGATTTAACCAAATCGAATTCTTTGACAATTTTGTTTGGAAATAGATTTTTAATAAATTCTACTCCTTGCCAATTGGTTCTTGCTGTTATATAATCTTTATAGTCGCTTCCTTTGTAGGTTCCAATAAAAATGTAGTTATTCCAAAGCATAACATCTCCACCTTCAATATGAACTTCTTCAGGTGGGCGAATCACTTTTAAGGGATCGATTTGATCAGTAATATATTTAATTGCGTCTAATTCCCTTTCTCTATCTGGTAAAATATTAGCTTTAATAAAAATATCATCAATTACAAATCCTATATCTCGGGTAAAAATTTGATTATAGTTTTCGATCATTTCAGGTCGATAAACCGTCACGTCATATTTTTTAAACACTTCATTAAAAGCATCCATTTCATTAACCATATCGGCTTCAATAGGATAGGTTCCAGCTATAATATGTTCTAACGATTTTGGATCATAAGCTTCCTCTTTTGTGGGAGTTGGGCCATTACTATTTGCAGTTCCCAAAACTACTGCTCTTAATCTGGCAGTTTCGTTCTTAATATTTAGCTTTAACATTGATTTAATTAAAAAAGTTCATCCACAAATTTAAAAAAAGCTCCACATATTGTGAAGCTTTAATTATTTATTAATCAATAAGTTACCTTCTATCAATAGATTTAAAATCTCTTAATGGTTTTCCGGTATATACTTGTCTTGGACGACCAATAGGTTCTTTATTTTCTCGCATTTCTTTCCATTGTGCTATCCAACCTGGTAATCTTCCAATAGCGAACAACACTGTAAACATATCGGTTGGTATTCCTATAGCACGGTAAATTATTCCTGAATAGAAGTCTACGTTGGGATATAATTTTCTAGAGACAAAATATTCATCAACTAAAGCGGCTTCTTCTAATCTTTTAGCGATGGTTAAAATTGGGTCATTTACGCCAAGGGTTGCTAAAACTTCGTCGGCTGCTTTTTTTATTATTTTTGCTCTTGGGTCAAAACTCTTATAAACTCGGTGACCAAATCCCATTAATCGGAATGGATCATCTTTGTCTTTCGCTTTCGCCATATATTTATCCGCGTCTCCACCATTTTTTTGAATTTCCTCTAACATTTCAAGAACTGCTTGATTTGCCCCTCCATGAAGCGGCCCCCAAAGTGCTGAAACACCTGCTGAAATTGAGGCAAATAATCCAGCGTGGGAAGAGCCAACCATTCTAACTGTAGAAGTAGAACAGTTTTGTTCGTGATCAGCATGAAGTATAAACAACTTGTTTAATGCATCTATAACAACAGGGTTTGAAGAGTAAGGACCCGTTGGAATTTCAAACATTAATCGCATGAAATTTTCTACATATCCTTTTGTATTATCGTAGTAATTTAATGGAAAACCCATACTTTTTCTGTATGTCCATGTTGCAATAACCAAGAATTTACCCATAGTTTTACATACTGCTTCATACATTTCTTTTTCATTTTCAACATTCACCGACTTTGGATTGAAGGCAGTTAAGGCGCTTGTTAAAGATGATAAAACACCCATTGGATGGGCTGTTTTAGGAAATCCATCGATGATATTTTTCATTTCTTCATTCACCAATGTATATTTTCTGATATCAGTTTCAAAGTCCTCTAATTGTTTTTTTGTAGGTAATTCACCAAAAATTAGTAAATAAGAAACTTCAAGAAAATTTGCTTTATCAGCTAATTCCTCAATGGCATAACCTCTATAACGTAATATCCCTTCTTCTCCATCAAGGAAAGTGATTTCGCTTTTACAAGATCCTGAATTTTTGTAACCTGGATCTAAAGTAATTGCACCTGATAAATCGCGTAATTTGTTTACATCTATGGCTACTTCATTTTCACTTCCTGTAATAACTGGAAATTCATATTTTTTACCTTCTAATTCTAATACGGCTATTTTTGACATAATATATGGGAAAAAAATCTATTTATAATATTAAACAAAATTAAGGTATTTAGTATTAATTAAAAAAGAAATACGCTAACGATTTCGTTAAATTATATATAAAAAATATAAAAAGATAATCATTTTTGGAAATTCATAAAAATCGGCACAAAAAAAACGTCCATTAAGCAATAAACTCAATGGACGTTATTGATTTAAATTATTAAAACTTATTTAATTTTGAATGCTTTTACACCTGGAAAATAAGCTGTATCACCTAATTCTTCTTCAATTCGAAGCAATTGATTATATTTTGCCATTCTATCACTTCTTGAAGCTGAGCCTGTTTTTATTTGCCCGCAGTTTAACGCTACCGCTAAATCAGCGATAGTATTGTCTTCCGTTTCTCCTGAACGGTGTGACATTACAGAAGTATATCCTGCATTTTTAGCCATATTAACTGCTGCAATAGTTTCAGTTAATGTTCCTATTTGGTTTACTTTTACTAAAATTGAATTGGCAATTCCTTTTTCAATTCCTGTTGAAAGCCGCTCTACATTAGTAACAAATAAATCGTCACCAACTAATTGTGTTTTATGACCAATTTTATCAGTTAGGTATTTCCAACCTTCCCAGTCATTTTCATCCATTCCGTCTTCGATAGAAATAATTGGATATTTAGAAGCTAATTCAGCTAAATAATCTGCTTGTTCTTCAGAGGTTCTGATTTTTCCTGTTTCCCCTTCAAATTTTGTGTAATCGTATTTTCCGTTTACATAGAATTCAGAGGCAGCACAATCTAAGGCAATCATAATTTCGTTTCCGAAAGAATATCCAGCTGCTTCAACAGCTTTTTTAATTGTATCTAATGCGTCTTCAGTTCCACCAGCTAGATTTGGTGCAAAACCACCTTCGTCCCCAACAGCAGTACTTAAACCTCTGTCGTGTAATACTTTTTTTAGGTGATGGAAAATTTCAGTTCCCATCTGCATTGCTTGAGTGAATGAAGTTGCTTTAACAGGGAAAATCATAAACTCTTGAAATGCAATAGGCGCATCGGAGTGAGAACCCCCGTTAATTATATTCATCATAGGAACCGGCAATGTATTTGCTGAAACTCCACCAATATATCTGTATAATGGCAATCCTAATTCATTCGCTGCAGCTTTGGCTGTTGCCAATGAAACTCCTAAAATTGCGTTAGCTCCCATATTTGATTTATTTGGAGTTCCGTCTAAATCGATCATCATTTGATCAATTAAATTTTGTTCAAAAACTGAGGTTCCTATTAATACTTCAGCAATTTTAGTATTTACATTTTCTACTGCTTTTAAAACTCCTTTTCCAAGGAATGCTTTACCTCCATCACGTAATTCCGCTGCTTCATATTTTCCAGTTGATGCTCCTGAAGGAACTGCTGCTCTTCCTAAAACTCCATTTTCAGTTACAACATCTACTTCAATAGTAGGATTTCCTCTTGAATCAAAAATTTGTCTTGCGTGAATGTTGATAATTATGCTCATCTTAAATTTATTTTATTAATTTCTATATTCTAAATTATTATGCAAATATATTACAACTATTGTAATGTTTATTTGAAACAAATTAATGTTATTAACTCAAACGATTTAGTTGATCGAAAGTTTGATATTATAAATAAACTGATCAAATAAATAAGAGGCATCATGAGGTCCTGGACTTGCTTCAGGATGGTATTGTACTGAAAAACAGCTTTTTGAAATCATTTTCATTCCAGCTACAGTTCCGTCATTTATATGTACATGGGTAATTTCAAAGTCGGGATGATTTTCTAATTCTTCTTTATTTACAGCAAATCCATGATTTTGAGATGTAATTTCTCCTTTATTTGTGATTATATTTTTCACTGGATGATTAATACCTCTATGACCATTAAACATTTTATAGGTAGAAATTCCATTTGCTAAAGCAATCATTTGATGACCTAAACAAATGCCAAAAACTGGGGTATTAGTTTTAAGAATTTCACGTGTAACTTCTTGCACTTCTTTTAAAGGGTCTGGATCACCGGGACCGTTTGATAGAAAGTAGCCATCTGGATTAAAGGCTTTTAATTCCTCAAATGGTGTATTGTATGGAAATACTTTAATGTAACAGTCTCTGGCTTCTAAACATCTAAGGATATTTGTTTTTATTCCTAAATCTAATGCAGCGATTTTGTAGGTTGCCTTTTCATTTCCAAAGTAGTAGGGAGTTTTAGTAGATACTTTTGATGCTAACTCAAGTCCTTTCATGTTGGGGACTTGTGCTAATTTAGCTTTTAGTTCATCTATTGGAGTTCCATCTGTGCAAATGACTGAATTCATTGCGCCATTATCACGAATGTAACTTACTAAAGCTCTGGTATCAACATCTGAAATTGCTACAAGATTTACCTTTTTGAAGTAGTCAAATAAGCTTTCGGAAGCGTCTGGCCTAGAATAATTGAAACTGAAATTCTTGCACACTAATCCTGCTATTTTAATACCATCTGAATCAACTTCGTTTATATGCACTCCATAATTTCCAATGTGAGTATTGGTGGCCACCATTATTTGACCATAATAAGAGGGATCAGTAAAAATCTCTTGATAGCCTGTCATTCCGGTATTAAAACAAACTTCTCCGAATGCAGTTCCTTCTATACCTATGGATTTTCCATGAAAAATAGTACCGTCGCTTAGGAGTAAAATTCCGGGTTTTCTGTTTGAGTATTTCATTTTTGGTGGTTGTGTTGTGATTACAAATTTAATTTAAAAAATGATGTTATAAAAATTAATTTAACGTTAGGCCTAAAATTTATTTACTCCTGATAGCAATGAAAATCCCTCAAAATTGTTTGGATCGAAGTAATTTTGAGGATTGAAATGGATAGCAGGAATAGGATTAGTTGAGGATGCCTGACAAAAAAGTTCAAAAAAAAAGGACAAACTAATTAAAGTATGTCCTTTTATATTTATTGATAATGAAATCATTATTCTTCAGTTTTTTCTTCAGTTTCTGTTTCTGTTTCTGCAACTGGAGTTTCTACCTCTGCCTCTGATGCTGTAGCTTCAACTTCTGTCTCTGCTACTGGAGCTTCAACTTCTAGAGTTTCTACTTCTGTCTCTGCTACTGGAGCTTCAACTTCTGGAGTTTCAACTTCAGCAACTGGTGCTTCAGCTACTACTTCAGCAACTGGTTCTGGAGCTGCTTCTACAGTATCTTCTGATTTCTTAGCTTTTCCACCTCTACGGCTTTTTGCTTTTTTAACTTCTTTTTTACCACCGTTGTAAAGTTCGTTAAAATCAACTAATTCGATCATTGCCATATCGGCATTATCTCCTAGACGATTTCCAACTTTGATGATACGAGTATATCCACCTGGACGATCTCCAACTTTAGCGGCTACGTCTCTGAATAAATCAGTTACAGCATATTTGCTACGTAAGTAAGAAAAAACGATACGTCTATTGTGAGTGGTATCAGCTTTTGATTTTGTAATTAAAGGCTCAACGAATTGTTTTAGCGCTTTTGCTTTAGCAACAGTTGTATTAATACGTTTGTGCTCGATTAGAGAACAAGCCATATTTGCCAACATAGATTTTCTATGTGCGGTCTGTCTACTTAAATGATTGAATTTTTTTCCGTGTCTCATTGTATGTTAAATTTAACCTCGCCGAAGCGGGATTAGATTATTCTTTATCTAATTTATATTTTGCTAAATCCATTCCAAAGGTTAAATTTTTAACAGCTACAAGTTCATCTAGTTCTGTTAAAGATTTTTTACCAAAGTTTCTAAATTTCATTAGGTCATTTTTGTTGAAAGATACTAAGTCGCCTAGAGTATCAACTTCTGCTGCTTTTAAGCAATTTAATGCTCTTACAGATAAATCCATATCAACAAGCTTAGTTTTAAGTAATTGTCTCATGTGTAATGATTCTTCGTCATAAGAATCTGTTTGAGCAATTTCATCAGCCTCAAGTGTAATTCTTTCGTCAGAAAATAACATGAAATGGTGAATTAGAACTTTAGCAGCTTCGGTTAGGGCATCTTTTGGATTAATAGATCCGTCAGTTTTTATTTCGAAAACTAATTTTTCATAATCTGTTTTTTGCTCTACACGGAAATTTTCAATTGCATACTTAACATTTTTTACTGGTGTAAAAATTGAGTCTGTAAAAATTGTTCCAATTGCTGAATTTTGTTTTTTATTTTCTTCTGCAGGGACGTAACCTCTACCTTTTTCGATTGTTAATTCGAAATTCAAATTAACTTTTTTGTCAAGATTACAAATAACTAATTCTGGGTTAAGAACTTGAAATCCAGAAATAAATTTTTGAAAATCACCAGCTGTTATTTCTTCTTTACCTGTTAAAGAAATGGATACTGCTTCATTATCAACATCTTCGATTTGACGTTTGAAACGTACTTGTTTTAGATTTAAAATAATTTCTGTAACATCTTCAACAACTCCAGGAATTGTAGAAAATTCGTGATCTACACCTTCTATACGAACAGATGTGATAGCATAACCTTCTAAAGCAGAAAGTAAAACTCTTCTAAGTGCATTACCAACAGTCAATCCATAACCAGGTTCTAAAGGTCTAAATTCGAATTTACCTTCAAAATCGTTAGAATCGATCATGATAACTTTATCGGGTTTCTGAAAATTAAATATTGCCATAATTTCGACTAAGTCAATTAATTATTTATTGTACAACTCTACGATTAATTGTTCTTTAATGTTTTCAGGAATCTGCAATCTTGCAGGAACAGAAACAAAAGTACCTTCTTTAAGATCGTTATTCCAAGTAATCCACTCGTATACATGAGATGAATTAGCTAAAGAACGCTCAATAGCTTCTAATGATTTAGATTTTTCACGAACCGCTACTTTATCACCAGCTCTTAGGTGGTAGGAAGCGATATCTACTACTTCACCGTTAACGGTGATGTGTCTGTGAGAAACTAATTGTCTTGCACCTCTTCTGGAGGGAGCTATACCCATTCTAAATACAACATTATCAAGTCTAGCTTCACACAATTGCAAAAGAACTTCACCTGTTACACCTTTAGTGGCAGAAGCTTTTTTAAATAAACCTCTGAATTGTTTTTCTAAAATTCCGTAAGAATATTTAGCTTTTTGTTTCTCCATTAATTGGATAGCATATTCAGATTTTTTACCTCTTTTTTTAGCCATCCCGTGTTGTCCAGGAGGGTAATTTCTTTTTTCGAAAGATTTGTCGTCTCCGAATATTGCTTCGCCAAATTTACGAGCAATTCTAGTTTTTGGACCAGTATATCTTGCCATTTTTAAAAAATTATTAAGGTAGAGATTATGAATTCAGGTCAAATCCTTCGATAACCATTAGTTCTACCTAGTTATACTTAAATTAATATTAAACTCTACGTCTTTTAGGAGGACGACATCCATTGTGAGGCATTGGAGTAACATCGATAATCTCTGTCACTTCAATTCCGCCATTATGTATAGAACGAATAGCAGACTCACGTCCGTTTCCTGGTCCTTTTACAAAAACTTTTACTTTTTTTAGTCCTGCCTCAAGAGCTATTTTGCTACAATCTTCTGCTGCCATTTGAGCTGCATATGGAGTATTCTTTTTAGAACCTCTGAAGCCCATTTTACCGGCTGAAGACCATGAAATAACTTCACCTTTCTTGTTGGTTAAAGAAATGATTATGTTATTAAAAGTAGCACTTATATGTGCTTCTCCAGTTGACTCAACTATTACTTTACGTTTTTTTGTACTTGCCTTAGCCATACTACTTATTATTTAGTTGCTTTTTTCTTATTAGCAACAGTTTTTCTCTTACCTTTTCTTGTTCTAGAGTTGTTTTTAGTTCTTTGTCCTCTTAATGGAAGACCAGATCTATGACGAATACCTCTGTAACAACCAATGTCCATAAGACGTTTGATGTTTAAAGAAATTTCTGAACGTAATTCTCCTTCAATTTTAAATGAAGATACTGCTTCACGGATTGCTCCGATCTCGTCATCATTCCAATCTTGAACTTTCTTATCTTGGCTAACTTGAGCTTTTTCTAAAATCTCAATAGCTCTACTTTTACCTAATCCGAAGATATAGGTTAGTGCAATTACACCTCTCTTGTTTTTTGGGATGTCTACCCCTGCTATTCTTGCCATAACTATCCTTGTCTTTGTTTAAATCTAGGATTCTTTTTGTTAATTACGTACAATCTCCCTTTTCTTCGCACGATTACGCACTCGGGACTTCTCTTTTTAACTGATGCTCTAACTTTCATTGATTAGCCTTTATTAATATCTATAAGTAATTCTTGCTTTTGACAAATCATAAGGGCTCATTTCTAGTTTCAC
This sequence comes from Flavobacteriaceae bacterium, assembly GCA_009926065.1. Classification (GTDB taxonomy): domain Bacteria; phylum Bacteroidota; class Bacteroidia; order Flavobacteriales; family Flavobacteriaceae; genus Flavobacterium. Next base: position 17,846 of record RFPP01000008.1, on the reverse strand, counting down.
TTTATCACCTGGTAATAATTTGATGTAATGCATACGCATTTTTCCAGAAATATGAGCAATTACAATATGTCCATTTTCTAATTCTACTCGGAACATAGCATTTGACAATGCTTCGATGATTGATCCGTCTTGTTCTATTGCTGATTGTTTTGCCATATGTTAAGCTATCGCTTTTCTATTTTTTCCACTTTTCATCAAACCATCATAATGTTTATTAAGCAAATATGAATTGATTTGTTGGATAGTATCAATTGCTACACCAACCATAATTATTAGTGAGGTACCTCCAAAAAACATTGCCCAAGATTGTTGAACATCTAATACACTTACAACAATTGCTGGGAACACAGCTATTAAAGCAAGGAATAGAGAACCCGGGAATGTGATTAAAGACATCACTTTATCTAAAAAATTAGAAGTTTCTTCTCCTGGTTTAAATCCAGGTATAAATCCACCGCTTCTTTTTAAATCATCTGCCATTTTATTTGTCGGAACTGTTATTGCTGTATAGAAATATGTGAATACAACAATTAAAGTTGCAAACAATAAATTATACCAAATTCCGAACATATTACTGAATGCTCCAGCAATAGATGATGAAACTTCAGATTTAGACAATCCTGCTAAAGCAGCTGGAATGAACATTATTGCTTGTGCAAATATTATAGGCATTACACCAGATGCATTCAACTTTAATGGAATCCATTGTCTATTACCACCTATCATATCTTTTTCGAAATCTCCTGAAACAGTTCTTCTAGCATATTGAACAGGAATTTTTCTGACAGCCATAACCAATAATACACAAGAAATAATTACTAATAACCATACAATAATTTCAATAACTAATAACATTGGACCTCCGTTGTTATTTGTTACTCTGGTCGTAAATTCTTGAATAAATGCTTGAGGCAATCGTGCTAATATACCCACCATTATTAATAGTGAAATACCATTTCCAATTCCTTTATCAGTAATTTTTTCACCTAACCACATGGCAAATATTGTACCTGTAACTAAAATGATAACTGATGAGAAAAGAAATGCAAATGAATCGGAACCTAATAAGAAAGCGTCTTTAGGTAAAGTTCTGTATAAGTTATAAATATAACCAGGACCTTGTACTAGAGTAATTGCAATTGTTAACCAACGTGTAATTTGATTGATTTTCTTTCTTCCGCTTTCACCATCACTTTGTAATTTTTGTAAATAAGGAACAGCTATTCCCATTAACTGAACCACAATAGAGGCAGAAATATATGGCATTATACCTAATGCAAAGATGGAAGCCTTTGAAAATGCACCCCCTGTAAACATGTCAAGAATTGAACCAATACCATCTTTAGTTTGGCCTGCTAAACTATTTAATTGAGTAGCGTCAATACCTGGTAGGGTAACGTGTGCTCCAAAACGATAAACTAATAAGAGTCCCAAAGTGATTAGGATTCTATTTTTTAGTTCCTCGATTTTCCAAACATTAATAAATGATTCAATAAATTTCTTCATCTTAAATATTATAATGTTACAGCTTCTCCACCAGCAGCTTCGATAGCAGCTTTCGCAGTAGCAGTAAATTTATGAGCAGTTACTTTTAATTTTGCTTTTAATTCTCCTCTTCCTAAAATCTTAACAATTTCATTTTTGTTTGCCAAACGGTTTGTTACAAATACTGACATATCAACAGTATCTGTAATTAATCCATTATCAACAAGTAATTGAAGCGTATCAAGGTTAACACCTTCATATTCTTTACGATTAATGTTTTTGAAACCAAACTTTGGCACACGTCTTTGAAGCGGCATTTGTCCACCTTCAAAACCAATCTTTTTAGAATAACCAGAACGAGATTTTGCTCCTTTGTGACCTCTTGCAGAAGTACCACCTTTACCAGAACCTTCTCCTCTACCTAATCTTTTATTTTGATTATGTGTAGAACCTTCAGCAGGTTGTAAGTTACTTAAATTCATAACAGTATTTTGTTATTTAGCTTCTTCAACAGAAACTAAGTGTTTAACTTTATTTATCATTCCAAGGATAGTTGGATTAGAATCATGTACTACCACTTGACCCATTTTACGAAGCCCCAAAGCCTCTAATCCTCTTTTTTGAGTAAGTGGACAATTGATTTTGCTTCTTACTTGTTTTACTAATAATTTAGCCATAATTTCCTTGAATTAACCTTTAAAAACTTTTTCTAAAGAAATCCCTCTTTGTTTTGCAACAGTATGAGCACTTCTCATTTGTAGTAAAGCATCAAAAGTTGCTTTTACTACGTTGTGAGGATTTGATGATCCTTGTGATTTTGATAATACATCGTGAATTCCTACTGATTCAAGAACTGAACGAACAGCTCCACCAGCAATAACTCCTGTACCATGAGAGGCAGGAATTAAGAATACACGTGCTCCACCAAATTTTCCTTTTTGTTCGTGAGGAACAGATTGTCCATTCAAAGGAATTTTTACTAAATTTTTCTTAGCGTCTTCCACTGCTTTCGCAATTGCTTCAGAAACGTCTTTAGATTTTCCTAAACCATGACCAACTACTCCGTTTTCATCACCTACAACTACAATGGCAGAAAAACCAAATGCTCTACCACCTTTTGTAACCTTAGTAACACGATTAACACTTACCAAACGATCTTTTAATTCAAGACCACTAGGTTTTACTAACTCTACATTCTTGTATTTACTATTAGACATACTATATTAGAATTTAAGTCCAGCAGCTCGCGCGCCTTCAGCTAATGATTTAATACGACCGTGATATAAATAACCTCCCCTATCGAAAGTTACCGACTCAATCCCAGCCTTTAACGCTTTTTCTCCAACTAGTTTTCCAACTGCTGTTGCAACTTCTACGTTTGTACCTTTATTTATTTCTTTTTCTCTTGAAGAAGCAGATAATAGAGTAACACCCGCTACATCATCAATTAATTGAGCGTAGATTTCTTTGTTACTTCTATATACAGAAAGTCTTGGTTTAGTGGCTGTACCACTAATAGTCTTTCTAATTCTATATCTAATTCTTTGTCTTCTATCAGATTTTGTTAATGACATATCTTTATATTTTTTAAGCTGATTTACCTGCTTTTCTTCTTAATACTTCACCCACAAATTTAACCCCTTTACCTTTATATGGCTCAGGTTTTCTAAAACCTCTAATTTTGGCAGCAATTTGCCCTAATAGTTGTTTATCGAAAGATGTTAATTTAACAATTGGATTCTTTCCTTTTTCAGATATTGTTTCTACCATTACTTCAGGAGCAACCTCTAGAATAATATTATGAGAAAATCCTAAAGCTAAATCCAATTTTTGACCTTGATTAGATGCTCTATAACCAACACCTACCAATTCTAATTCTTTTGTAAAACCTTCAGATACACCCACTATCATGTTGTTGATTAGTGATCTATATAATCCGTGTTTTGCTCTTTGGTCTTTATGATCAGATGATCTTTCAACTTGAACTTGATCACCTTCAACTTTTACAGTAACGTCCGAAAACTCCTGAGTTAGTTGACCTTTTTTTCCTTTTACTGTAATAATACCTTCCGCAACTTCTACAGTTACTCCGGCAGGGACTACAATTGGGTTTTTACCTATTCTTGACATCTTACTACAGTTTAAATTAGTATACGTAACAAATTACTTCACCACCAACATTAAGTTGTTTAGCTTGTTTTCCTGTCATCAAACCTTTTGATGTAGAAACAATTGCGATACCTAAGCCATTTAAGATTCTTGGTATTTTAGAAGAACCTGCATACTTTCGTAAACCTGGTTTACTAATTCTTTGGATGTCTTTGATAACTGATACCTTGGTATCTTTATCATACTTTAAAGCTATTTTGATTGAACCCTGAACGGCGTTTTCCTCAAATTTATAGCTTAAGATATAACCTTGATCAAATAAAATCTTAGTTATTTCTTTTTTTAGATTAGATGCAGGAATTTCAACAACTTTATGGTTTGCAGCCACGGCATTTCTAATTCTTGTCAAATAATCCGCAATAGGATCTGTGTACATGTTTATTGATTTACGGTAACGGTTTTCAAAAGAACCCTTCTTTTGAACCTGAAACCAATTAATAATTTATATTAAAGGTAATAAATACATAATATTACCAGGATGCTTTTTTAACTCCAGGAATTAATCCGTTATTTGCCATTTCACGAAATGTAACACGAGAAATACCAAATTGACGCATATATCCTCTAGGTCTACCAGTTAATTTACAACGATTGTGCAAACGAACAGGAGAAGCATTTTTTGGTAATTTTTGCAAACCTACAAAATCTCCTGCTTCTAACAAAGCTTTTCTTTTTTCAGCATATTTTGCTACGGTTTTTTCTCTTTTTACCTCACGGGCTTTCATTGATTCTTTTGCCATGTCTTAATTCTTTTTAAAAGGTAATCCTAGTTCAGCTAATAACGACTTTGCTTCTTTATCTGTTTTTGCAGATGTAACAAAAGTGATATCCATTCCAGAAATTTTATTAACTTTATCAATATCTATTTCAGGAAAAATGATTTGTTCTAAAACACCTAAGTTATAGTTACCTCTTCCGTCAAAACCAGTTGCTCTTACGCCGCTGAAATCTCTAACACGTGGAAGGGCTGAAGTTAGTAGTCTATCTAAAAACTCATACATTCTTTCTCCACGAAGCGTAACTTTCGCACCTATTGGCATCCCTTTTCTTAATTTAAAAGAAGCTACGTCTTTCTTTGAAATAGTTGGAACCGCTTTTTGTCCAGTAATCTTAGTTAACTCTTCAACTGCATAGTCAATTAGTTTTTTATCAGATACTGCCGCACCAACTCCTTTACTCAAAACAATTTTTTCCAATTTTGGAACCTGCATTACATTTTTGTAACCAAATTCTTCTTTTAGAGCAGAGATTACTCTGTTCTTATATTCATCTTTTAGTCTAGGTATATAAGCCATCACTATATTACTTGATTAGATTTTTTCGAAAATCTTACTTTTTTATCTCCTTCAACTCTAATTCCAACTCTTGTAGTTTCCTTTGTTTTAGGATCTATCAAAGAAATGTTAGAAATTTGAATTGCAGCTTCTTTCTTAACGATTCCTCCTTGAGGGTTTTTTGCACTTGGTTTTGTATGTTTTGAAACCATATTAACGCCTTCAACAATCGCTTTGTTCTTTTCACGATCTACTTTAAGAACTTTTCCTTCTGAACCTTTATGGTCTCCGGCTATTACTCTTACAATATCTCCTGTTTTAATTTTTAGCTTTATCATCTTAAAATAATTAAAGCACTTCAGGTGCTAATGATACAATTTTCATGAATTGTTTTTCACGAAGTTCTCTTGCTACTGGACCAAAAACACGAGTTCCTCTCATTTCACCAGCAGCATTCAACAATACACATGCGTTATCGTCAAATCTAATGTATGAACCATCGGCTCTTCTAACTTCTTTTTTGGTACGTACAACAACTGCAGTTGAAACTGCTCCTTTTTTAACACTTCCGTTAGGAGTAGAATCTTTAATTGAAACTACAATTTTGTCACCTACAGAGGCATATCTTCTTTTAGTACCTCCTAAAACACGTATGGTCAAAACTTCTTTTGCCCCGGTGTTATCTGCTACTTTTAGTCTTGATTCTTGTTGTACCATAATTATTTAGCTCTTTCAATGATTTCAACTAACCTCCAACATTTAGATTTACTTAAAGGACGTGTTTCACAAATTCTTACAGTATCTCCAATATTACAGTCGTTTGTTTCGTCGTGTGCAACATATTTCTTCGTTTTCAACACGAACTTACCGTATAAAGGGTGTTTTACTTTACGTACTTCAGCAACAACAATAGATTTATCCATTTTGTCAGAAGTAACAACACCAATTCTTTCTTTTCTTAAATTTCTTTTTTCTTCCATCTTTCAGCAGATTACAATTATTGTAACTCTCTTTTAGTAAGTTCTGTAGCTAATCTTGCAACTGTTCTTCTTACACTTCTGATTTGAAGTGGATTCTCAATTGGAGAAATAGCATGTGCCATTTTTAAGTCAGCATAAATCTTCTTAGTTTGTCTAAGCTTCTCTTGCAACTCCGCTGCAGAAAGATTTTTTATTTCTGATTGTTTCATAATAATATAGATTATGCTTCGAAATCTCTAGCGATTACAAATTTTGTTTTTACAGGTAGTTTTTGAGCCGCTAGACGCAAAGCTTCTTTGGCAACTGACAAAGGAACACCACCTACTTCAAACATAATTCTTCCAGGTTTAACTACGGCAGCCCAATATTCAACGGCTCCCTTACCTTTACCCATACGTACCTCAAGAGGTTTCTTTGTGATTGGTTTGTCAGGAAATATTTTAATCCATAGTTGTCCCTCTCTTTTCATATATCTGGTTGCTGCAATACGAGCAGCTTCGATTTGACGAGAAGTTAAGAACATTCCATTTTCATGAACAGATTTAATTCCAAACATTCCATTTGAAAGTTCATGCCCTCTTTGAGAATTACCTTTCATTTTACCCTTTTGTACCTTCCGGTATTTAGTTCTTTTAGGCTGTAACATTTTTCTTTATTTTAAAAATTTACTTTCTTTTACGAGCATCAGATTTTCCACCTTTGTTATAAGGCTTTCTATCTCCTCTTGGAGAATCGCTACTTTTACCACTATTAAGTCCAGATTGTTTTTTATCCATTCCAGTAAGTGGAGAAAGATCTCTCTTTCCGTAAACTTCACCTTTCATGATCCACACTTTTATTCCCATTCTACCATAAGTAGTATGTGCTTCTGCAAGTGCATAATCAATATCAGCTCTGAAAGTTGATAGAGGAATTCGACCTTCCTTGAAACCTTCTGAACGCGCCATTTCAGCTCCATTTAAACGACCCGAGATCAATACTTTGATACCTTCTGCATTCATTCGCATGGTAGCAGCAATAGCCATTTTGATCGCACGTCTGTATGAAATTCTGCTTTCGATTTGACGACAGATGCTTGTTGCAACTAAATAAGCATCTAATTCAGGTCTTTTAATTTCAAAAATGTTAATTTGAACCTCTTTATCGGTTACTTTTTTAAGTTCTTCTTTTAACTTGTCTACCTCTTGACCGCCTTTACCTATAATAATTCCAGGTCTGGCAGTAGTGATAGTAACGGTTACAAGTTTTAAAGTTCTCTCAATGTAAACCTTTGATACACTAGCTTTTGATAAACGAGCATGGATATACTTTCTGATTTTATAATCTTCGGCTAATTTATCACCGTAATCATTTCCACCATACCAATTTGAGTCCCATCCTCTGATGATACCAAGTCTATTTCCAATTGGATTTGTCTTTTGTCCCATCTTTATTAATTTGCTTGTGTGTTATTATTAATAGCTCCCAACACGATAGTAACGTGATTGGAACGTTTTCTTATTCTGTGTGCTCTACCTTGTGGAGCTGGACGAAGTCTTTTCAACATCATTCCACCATCAACGGTAATAGTTTTAATAAATAAGCCTGCTTCAGAAACATTAGCATCGGCATTTTTCTGCTCCCAATTATTGATGGCAGATAATACCAATTTTTCTAGTTTTCTTGAAGCTTCTTTAGAACTAAATCTTAAAATATTTAGTGCTCTTTCTACTTTCTGACCCCTTACTAGATCTGCTACTAAGCGCATTTTTCTAGGTGAGGTAGGGCAGTTATTTAACTTTGCAAATGCCAGTGACTTATTTGCCTCTTTTCTTGCGTCTGCTGATTCTCTTTTACGAACTCCCATTGCTTATTATTTTTTACCTTTATTTTTTGCTCCAGCATGACCTCTAAAAGATCGAGTTGGTGAAAATTCTCCTAATTTGTGACCTACCATGTTTTCTGTAACGTAAACTGGTACAAACTGACGACCGTTATGAACTGCGATTGTTTGTCCAACAAAGTCTGGTGTTATCATAGAAGCTCTAGACCAAGTCTTAACCACTCCTTTATTACCATTTTCAATGTTTTCTTGAACTTTCTTGTCTAACTTATAATGAACGAAAGGTCCTTTTTTTAATGAACGTGCCATATCTTAATTATTTCTTTCTACGTTCTACAATGTACTTGTTACTCGGATTTTTCTTAGAACGTGTTCTATAACCTTTAGCAGGTATACCGTTTCTAGATCGTGGATGTCCACCTGAAGAACGTCCTTCACCACCACCCATTGGATGGTCTACTGGGTTCATTGCTACAGGTCTTGTTCTTGGTCTTCTTCCTAACCATCTAGTTCTTCCGGCTTTACCAGATACAACTAATTGATGATCAGAATTAGATACTGCTCCAATAGTAGCTGAGCAAGTTAACAAGATTAATCTTGTTTCACCTGATGGCATTTTGATTGTTGCATATTTTCCATCTCTTGCCATTAATTGAGCGAATGTACCCGCAGAACGAGCTATGACAGCACCTTGACCAGGTCTTAATTCGATACATGATATAACAGTTCCTAGAGGAATTTTGCTAAGAGGCAATGTATTTCCAATTTCTGGCTGTGCGTCTGGTCCAGAAACTAATTTCTGACCTACTTGCAAACCATTTTGTGCAATTACATAAGTTTTTTCACCATCAGCATATGCTAATAACGCGATAAATGCAGTACGATTTGGATCGTATTCAATTGATTTTACTGAAGCAGGAATTCCTTCTTTAGTTCTTTTGAAATCAATAATACGATATCTCTGCTTGTGACCACCACCCGTGTAACGCATGGTCATCTTTCCTTGACTATTTCTACCTCCAGAGTTTTTTATCGGTGCTATCAAAGAGCGTTCCGGCTTATCAGTTGTAATGGCGTCATAACCATTCACAACTCTAAATCGCTGACCTGGGGTAATAGGTTTAAGTTTTCTTACTGACATTTTTCTATTCTAGATATTGTTGTAAAAATCAATTGTTTCTCCTTCTTGTACTTGAACTATTGCTTTTTTTTCTGCATTAGTCTTTCCACTTATTAAACCACTTTTAGTGTATTTTGTAGTTCTATTTGGTCTTACGTTGATTGTATTTACGCTAACAACCGATACTCCATAAGCAGCTTCTACAGCTTTCTTAATTTGTACTTTGTTTGCCTTTTTGTCAACAAAAAAACCAAATTGGTTCAAAACCTCACTTTGTTTGGTCATTTTTTCAGTAACTATAGGTTTTATTATGATGCTCATATCCTAGTTATTTAATTAAATTGTCTTCAATTCCTTCTAGAGAGCCTTCTAATAGTACTAAATTATTAGCATTTAATATAGCGTAAGTACTTAATTCTGAGTTACTTAACACGCTAGACCCCTTTAAATTACGTGACGACAAATATACATTTTTATTTGATTCACCCAACACAAACAAAGATTTTTTGTTCTCTAAACCCAATGCCTTTAAAACATTGATGAAGTTTTTAGTGTTTGGAGTTTCAAAAGTAAAGTCTTCTACAACAATAATGTTTGATTCTTTAGCTTTGATTGAGAATGCTGATTTTCTTGCTAAACGCTTTAAATTTTTGTTTAATTTAAAAGAATAACTTCTAGGTCTTGGACCAAAAACAGTCCCTCCACCTTTGAATAATGGATTCTTTGCACTACCAGCACGAGCTGTTCCAGTACCTTTTTGTTTTTTAATCTTACGGGTACTTCCAGCTACTTCAGCTCTTTCTTTTGCTTTGTGAGTTCCTTGTCTTTGGTTTGCTAAATATTGCTTAACATCCAAATATACTGCGTGATTATTTGGTTCAATACCATATACTGAATCAGAAAGTTGAACTTTTCTTCCAGTATCTTTTCCGTTGAAATCTAATACTTTTACTTCCATTACTTCTGAATGATTACATAAGAGTTGTTACATCCAGGAACACATCCTTTAATAACAAGTAGGTTCTTTTCAGTAACTACTTTTAAAACTCTAAGGTTTTGAACTTTTACATTTTCTCCTCCCATTCTTCCTGCCATACGCATTCCTTTGAATACTCTGGATGGATAAGACGAAGCTCCAACTGACCCTGGCGCTCTTAAACGGTTGTGTTGACCGTGAGTTGCTTGTCCAACACCACCAAATCCGTGGCGCTTAACAACCCCTTGAAAACCTTTACCTTTAGATACACCTTGTACATCTACAAATTCTCCTTCTTCAAAAATTGAAACATCTATAAGATCCCCTAATTTTTGTTCTGTTGCGAAATTTTGGAATTCAACGACTTTTTTCTTAGCTACAGTTCCGGCTTTTTTAAAGTGACCTAAAGCCGCTTTTGAGGAATGTTTCTCGTTTTTGTCATCGAAACCAAGTTGCAACGCTTCATACCCGTCAACACCTTTGGTTCTGACTTGGGTAACTACACATGGTCCAGCTTCGATTACTGTACAAGGAATGTTCTTCCCGTTTTCGTCGAAAATGCTGGTCATGCCGATTTTTCTACCAATTAACCCAGACATAATTATTATTTATTAATTATTAAAAATTGCACATTATGCGGCAATAAATACCGCATAATTAGATACAATATACTTATACTTTTATTTCTACTTCAACTCCACTTGGCAACTCTAATTTCATTAGAGCGTCAATAGTTTTTGATGAAGAAGAATAAATGTCAATTAATCTCTTATATGACATTACTTCAAATTGTTCTCTCGCTTTTTTGTTTACGTGTGGAGAACGCAAAACAGTGAAAAGTTTTTTGTGTGTTGGCAATGGAATTGGTCCAGTTACTACAGCACCCGTACTCTTTACAGTTTTTACAATCTTTTCAGCAGACTTGTCCACCAACATATGATCGTAAGATTTTAATTTTATTCTGATTTTTTGACTCATTTTCTTAAAGATTAAGCGTTTCCTTTTGCTTTTTTGATAACTTCTTCTGAAATATTTGAAGGTGTTTCAGCGTAATGTGAAAATTCCATTGTGGATGTTGCTCTACCAGATGATAAAGTTCTTAATGTAGTTACATATCCGAACATTTCTGATAATGGTACGTCTGCTTTGATTGTTTTTGCACCAGCTCTATCTCCCATGTCATTCACTTGACCTCTACGACGGTTGATATCTCCTACGATATCTCCCATGTTTTCTTCAGGTGTGATAACTTCCATTTTCATAATTGGTTCAAGAATAATTGCACCAGCAGCTTTTGCTACTTCTCTGTATCCCATTCTAGCTGCCAATTCAAAAGAAAGTGCATCAGAATCCACAGGGTGGAAAGATCCGTCCAATAAAGTAACTTTCAAACTATCCACTTGGTAACCTGCTAAAGGACCAGTTTTCATAGCTTCACGGAAACCTTTTTCTACAGATGGAATATATTCCTTAGGAACATTACCACCTTTTACTTCATTCACAAATTGTAATCCAACTGGAACTTTACCGTCAACTTCGTCAGCTGGTTCCACTCTAAATACAATATCTCCAAATTTACCACGTCCTCCAGATTGTTTCTTGTAAACTTCTCTGTGTTGTGCTGTTTTTGTAAATGCTTCTTTATATTCTACTTGAGGCTCACCTTGGTTTACTTCAACTTTGAATTCACGTTTCATTCTATCTACAAGGATATCTAGGTGAAGCTCACCCATACCTGAGATAATTGTTTGCCCTGAAGCCTCATCAGTTCTTACTGTAAATGTTGGATCTTCTTCAGCTAATTTTGCTAAAGCCATACCCATTTTATCTACGTCTGCTTTAGTTTTTGGCTCAATAGCGATACCAATTACTGGGGCAGGGAATTTCATAGATTCAAGGATAATTGGGTGTTTTTCGTCACACAATGTATCTCCTGTTTTAATATCTTTAAATCCAACTGCAGCTCCAATATCTCCAGCTTCTATATATTCGATTGGATTTTGTTTGTTTGCATGCATTTGGTAAATTCGAGAAATTCTTTCTTTGTTTCCAGATCGAGTGTTCAATACATAAGAACCCGCATCTAATCTTCCAGAGTAAGCACGGAAGAAAGCTAAGCGACCCACAAATGGGTCAGTAGCAATTTTAAATGCTAATGCGGCGAATGGCTCTTTAACATCGGGCTTACGTAAAATTTTAGTTTGGTCTTCTTCTAATAATTCAGCATCATTAGGATGAATTCCTTCGATTCCTTTTTTATCTAATGGAGATGGTAAGTATTTACAAACTGCATCCAACATAAATTGAACTCCTTTGTTTTTAAATGAAGACCCAGCAATCATAGGGATGATAGCCATATCCATTGTAGCTGCCCTTAATGCTATATTGATTTCTTCCTCTGTGATAGAATCTTCATCTTCCATGAATTTTTCTAATAGGTTTTCATCATAATCAGCAACAGCTTCTATTAAGATAGATCTGTATTCTTTAACTTCATCAAGCATATCATCTGGAATTGGCACAATATCAAAAGTTGCCCCTTGAGTTTCGTCATGCCATACAATAGCTTGATTTTTAACTAAATCAACTACACCTTTGAAATCATTTTCTTCACCAATTGGCAAAGTGATTGCAACAGCATTTGATTTTAACATGTCTCTTACTTGTTGACAAACATTCAAAAAGTTGGATCCTTGTCTGTCCATTTTGTTTACGAATCCCATACGCGGAACTCTATATTGATCTGCAAGTCTCCAATTAGTTTCAGATTGAGGTTCAACACCATCAACCGCACTAAACAAGAAAACCAACCCGTCAAGAACGCGTAATGAACGATTTACTTCAACAGTAAAATCCACGTGACCTGGGGTATCGATAATATTAAAGTGGTATGGTAAACTTTCAGGTAATAATTTACCTTGTTCGGTTGGAAAGTTCCATTCGCAAGTGGTAGCTGCAGAGGTAATTGTAATACCTCTTTCTTGCTCTTGTGCCATCCAGTCCATTGTTGCAGCACCATCGTGTACTTCACCAATTTTGTGGGATTTTCCTGTGTAGAATAATATACGCTCTGTTGTTGTTGTTTTACCAGCATCGATGTGAGCAGCAATTCCTATGTTTCTTGTGTATTTTAAATCTCTAGCCATTTCTTTATTTATTAAAATCTAAAATGTGAGAATGCTTTGTTTGCTTCAGCCATTTTGTGAGTATCCATTCTCTTTTTTACAGCAGCACCTTCTTCTTTAGCCGCAGCTAAACATTCTGACGCTAGTCTTTGAGCCATTGATTTCTCATTTCTTCTTCTGGAATAAAGTATTAACCACTTCATTGCCATTGAAATTTTTCTGTCTGGTCTGATTTGCATAGGAATTTGAAATGTAGCTCCACCTACTCTACGACTACGTACTTCTACGTGAGGCATAACGTTAGTTAAAGCATCTTTCCAGATTTCTAATGCTGCTTTGTCTGAATCTTGCTTTTTTGATTCTATGATATCAATCGCATCATAAAACACTTTGAAAGCTGTTGATTTTTTCCCGTCCCACATTAAGTTGTTTACAAAACGGGTTACCAGTTGGTCATTAAACCTTGGATCTGGTAAAAGTGGTCTTTTTTTTGCCGCTCTTTTTCTCATTTCTTTGTTTTTTTTGGCTTTTGGCTTTTTAGGATAATACTAAAAGCTAAAGGCTTTTAAATTACTTTTTTGCTTCTTTTGGGCGTTTTGCACCATACTTAGATCTTCTTTGTGTTCTTCCTGCTACACCTGATGTGTCAAGTGCACCTCTCACAATGTGGTATCTAACTCCTGGCAAATCTTTAACCCTTCCGCCCCTAACTAATACTATCGAATGCTCCTGAAGATTATGTCCTTCACCTGGGATATAGGCATTTACCTCATTACCATTTGTCAAACGTACACGCGCTACTTTACGCATTGCAGAGTTTGGTTTTTTTGGTGTAGTAGTGTAAACACGCGTACAAACCCCTCTTCTTTGAGGACAAGAATCTAAAGCAACCGATTTACTCTTCTTAGTTATCTGAGTTCTTCCAGTTCTTACTAATTGTTGAATTGTTGGCATAATTAATACTAAAAATTACTTTTAATTAAATTTCCCGCTTTTTACGGGGTTGCAAATATACAAATTATTTTTTTTTATCCAAATCCTAATTCATTAATTTTAATAGCATTTTCAAAACACCTCGATTTATTATACTATTTTAGTATTTTTACGTTAATAAATACACTAATGGTCTAACAAATTGAAAAAATCAATCCTACTAATATTTCTTTTCTTTTTAAAAAATGTCGTTTTGGCTCAAAATAGCTATTTAAAAATAGTCAGTAAGTCTACTATAGAAAATAAAATAATAGACTCAATTGGGTATAATACTAAATTTACTAATTCCAAAGCTGTTTTTGACGAGTTTAAATTAGTTTCTACAAAATTATTGAAGCTAGGATATATTAACTCTGAATTAATCAGTAATAACAAGGAAAATGACAGTACTTTTTTGTTTGAAATTAAATTAAAAAAGAGAACTGATTATTTACATATATATATAGGTAAAAATTCATCCTTAAAAACGCTGTCTAAAGCATTTCAAAAAAAAGATACTATTGCTATAAAAATAAGTGAAACCGAAAGCTATTTGAATGTAATTTTAAATGAATTTGAAATTAAAGGATATTCTCTAGCTAAATTAAAACTTGATAATTTTCTGAGTAAAAACAATTTACTCTTTGCTGAATTAATTCTTGATCAGGGAAATTATAGATCATTAAATAATATCGTAATTAAAGGTTATGATAATTTTCCTGAGAGTCATAAAAAAGAAATTCTGAGAATTTTTAAAAATAAAACTTTTAATCAGGATAACTTGGGTAAAGTTCAAAATGCGTTTGAGAAATTTCGATTTGTAAATCAAATTAAATATCCAGAAATACTATTTACTAGAGATACCACAAAAATATATGTTTACTTAGAAAAGGCCAAGGCTAATAAATTTGATGGTTTTTTAGGTTTTGCTAATAATAAGAAAAATAATTTGGAACTCAACGGCTATCTTGATCTATTATTTGTCAATATTATGAATGCTGGCGAAAATTTGTCGATATACTGGAAAAGTGACATTGGAAATCAAAAAACATTTAATTTATCTTTAGAGTTGCCTTACCTATTTAAGAGCCCTTTAGGGATTAAAGCTAATTTGAATATTTACAAACAAGATACTATCTTTCAAAATGCAAAAACCTCAATTGAGGTTGGTTATTATTTTAAATATAATAGCCGATTGTATTTAGGTTATCAATCTGTAGAATCAAGCGACATTCAAAATACCAACAATTCAACTCTTAAAGACTTCAACAATTACTTTGTAACGGCAAATTTTGAATATGTAAACCTTGATAAGTCCGTATTTTTGTTTCCTGAAAAAACTAAACTAAGTTCAAAATTTGGTTACGGTTCTCGTTATTCGAATTCTAACAACTACCAGCAATTTTTTGCCAACATCGATATTAGTCATTCTTTATTTTTAAATGATAGAAATAGCATTTATTTAAAATCACGGAATTATTATTTGCAAAGCGATCAATACATTATTAATGAATTGTATCGTTTTGGTGGAATTAATTCAATTAGGGGTTTTAATGAAAATAGCTTGCAAGGAAATTTTTTCAGCTCACTAATATCAGAATATCGTTATTTGGTTTCACCCGAAATTTATATTCATTCCATAATAGATTATGGATACTACTCCGATGCAACAAGTTCAAAAAAAGACAATTTATTTGGTTATGGATTTGGATTTGGTTTACTCACTAAAAATGGCTTACTTAATATGGTTTATGCTAATGGTAATAGCAGAAATGAAAACATTCAACTCTCCAATTCTATAGTTCACTTAAGTCTAAAATTAGATTTATTTTAATCTTAAATTTTATTAAAGTTCAATTTATTGTCAAGATATTTCTTGATAAATAAATCTATGTTTGTAAATTAAATATCTATTTTTTATAAAAATAATAAAAAAATATATTAAAAATTGACTTTTTTTTAATACAATAAGCTTTTTATTAATAATTTGTTAAAAATAATTATAAAAGTGATTGTTTTATTGATAATTTAGCAACCTAATTTTAACAAAATATTTATGAAAGCCATTTACAATTTTCTATTAGCAATAATAGTATTGCTAATCACGCAAATTTCATTTGCGCAAGTTCAGAGCGTCTCCGGCGTTGTGACCGACCAAAGCGGGGTTCCCATACCAGGAGTTAACGTTGTGGTCAAAGACAACAAAACAGGAACGCAAACTGATTTAGACGGAAAGTTTTCTATTAGAGCAAAAGCTGGAGACATATTGGTTTTCTCTTTTGTGGGTATGTCTGAATCTACAGCTAAAGTAGGTGCTTCAAACACTGTTAATGTAAAAATGCAGGATGGAGTAAAATTACAAGAGGTGGTAGTTTCTCAAGGTTACCGAAATGTATCCAAAAAGACAGCGGTAGCACTGGACAACCTGGTGCTAAATCAACAGTTATCATTAGAGGAGTAGGTTCAATTACAGGTAACACTGATCCTTTATATATAATTGATGGTTTCCCTTCTAACAGTGATAATTTTAGAACAATTAACCCAAATGATATCGAATCGGTAACTGTTTTAAAAGATGCATCTGCAACTTCTGAATACGGAAACAGAGGTGCTAATGGTGTAATCATCATTAAAACAAAACAAGCTAAATTTGGTGATGCTAAAACTACCTTCAAGTATGATTCTCAATACGGAACGGGTTATTTACAAACTCCAAAATATCAGTATGCAAATGCAAAACAATTATTGAAAATTGAGCAAAATTTAGGTACTGGTTTAGGAGGTAGTTTAACTAACGCTCAAATTGATGCTTACACAATTGATACTGACTGGGTAAACTATTTCTTCAGACCTTCAACTTCTGTTTCTCACAACTTAAGTATTGAAAACAGTGGTAAAAATATGAGCTCATTTACTTCATTAGGTTACTTCCAACAAGATGGTATTCTTAGAACTACTGGATTAAGCAGATTCACGTTAAGAAATAACATCACTGGAAAATCATCTAACGAAAAATTCAAGTATTCCGTTAACACTGCTTTCGGTTATTCAAAAAACAACGAAGCAACTAACTTAGGTACTGGAGCAATCAACAGAAACTATGTAACGGGTGCATTTTTAGGTGCTCCTTATATTTCTACTGATGTGTACCAAGGTTCACAATCTGCACTTGATTATTATAACAACACGCCAGGTTTATTAGCAACACCAATTATGTTGATGGATAAATTGGCTACGTATGAGAACTTAACCGATGAAATTCGTGTGGATTTAGCTGGAGATTTTTCTTATAAAATAGCAAATGATTTTACGCTTAGAAATAGAACAAGTGGACAGTTAATCAGTAACAGATTCTTCCAATCAGAAGGACCTAACTGTTTTAACGCATTATTGTTCTCTTCTACTCCTGGAGTATCTTCTTTAGCCGGTGGTAACTTCAACGGTTTTGAGGATGTTAATCAAAGAAGAGAGTTTTACTTTACAAACTTATCTCAATTAGGATACTCAAAAGAATTTGGATTACATACTGTTAATGCATTTGCTAACTTTGAGTACAACCATTCTCGTTTGAATACAAACAATTTAAGAAGAAATGGTTTGATTCCTGGAGTTTATGTTCCTAACACTGGAGCTGGATATGCTGCTGATATAGCAACACATGATTTCTATGTTCCTTCAGCTTCTGTAAGCCAATTAAGAAATGACTTAGTTTCTTACTTCGGATCTGTTGACTATGATTACAACAAAAAATACGGAATATTAGCTTCTGTAAGAAGAGACGGTACTTCAAGATTCGTTGAAGAATACCAATGGGGTAATTTCTGGTCTGTAGGTGGTAGATGGAATATAGACGAAGAAGCTTTCATGGATAATGTTACTTTCGTAAATTCATTAAAATTAAGAGGTTCTTACGGAACTGTAGG
>RFPP01000070.1 GCA_009926065.1 Flavobacteriaceae bacterium | reverse complement strand
ATCGCTGATGCAATTAACAAAATTGGATTTGGTCTTGTAATTTACAATTTAGCTCAAAAATCACAAAAAGATTAATTAGCTTTTACATTATATTTTAAACCGTCTTGGCAAACCCAAGACGGTTTTTTTATTTTCTATTAAATAAAATAAAAATAACCAAAACATGAGGAAAGGTAATTGCTGCTAAAAATGAGAAAAATAGAGCGTTAAAGATCTCTATGTCCTTAAACAATAAATAAAGGATTGCAATTCCTAATAACGAAATTAACCAATATATAAATGCGGATTTTACATATTTCCAGAAATTTTTCCAACTAGCCTCTCCGTTTAAATAATTCATTTGATTGATTATAGAGGGAATACTGTGCCAAATGATAAAATATATGGCAAACCCCCAGATTAAACTTGAAACTCTAAAAATAATTCCAAAAACAAGTAAGTAGAAAATTTCCAATAATACTCTGTTTTTGAATTCTATCAATTTTGAAAAAAAATATATTCCAAAAAAAACTAATACTATCGTATTTACTGTCAATACAATGGTAAAATACTCCTTTGGGATAATTAGATTAGTAATATTTTGAATAATATCCTGTACTTCCTCAATGTGAAAGTTAAATAATAAAATTAAAATGAATAAACCATAGGTAAATTCAAAAAACTTGAAAAGTGTACTTTTTTCTAAATTTTCCCATTGCTGTTCTCCAAAATGATAACCACTAACAATAATAAAGAGTAAAAGCGCAAACCATGGAACTAACCAAAATAAAAGTGACCCTATTGCAACTACAATAATATAATATAAAAGTGTTTTTTTTAAAGAAGTTTGCTCTTTATTGATATCAATTTTTTTTATTAATAGAAGATCATTTGCTCCATGAAGTATTCCAAAGGTCAAAATAAAAATAAAACCAACAATTATTTGAGAAGTATTAGATAAGTGTGAATCGAGCCACAAGCAAAAAAAGCTTGCTAATATTGCAAAATTGAAATATTTCATTGTGAATTTTTATAATTGTCTAAAAATAATAAAAAAAAATAAACAAAATATTTTTTTATTGTTTAACTTTTATTACTTTTGGTTAAACAAAATTAATATTTAACCAAATTTAACCAATTTAATTATGACAAATTTAATGTTTATTCCAAGTTTGATTGGAAAGTTAGCACCTACTGATTATGTAGGATTTACCTTTTTTG
>RFPP01000069.1 GCA_009926065.1 Flavobacteriaceae bacterium | reverse complement strand
CCGTTTCATTGACTTGAAACGTTTAGGAACTTTAGCTGGTGCTTCTTTAGATAGAGATCCTGCTGATTACGCTTCAGCTTCTTGGAATATTCCAGGTGCAAACCCAACTAATTTACCTTTAACTAGCTACAAATGGGCTTTACCTATTCCACAAGCTGAGTTGAATGCAAATGGTGGAATTCAACAAAATACAGGATATTAATATTTAATATACTATAATTTTAAAACCCCGCTTTATGCGGGGTTTTTTTTATCAGCAATTTCATTATTAAATAATTATTTATAATAGTATATTTGTTGAAAATATTTTTATGAAATTTCGCTTGCTGTTTTTGGTCTTCCTAATCTCATTTTCACTTTTTTCACAAGTGAATAATGGAACAAGATTAGACACAGTAAAAAGAGCTTCACTTATAATTGATCATACAAACGACCAACCAAAAGCAACAATTTCTCAATACAGAATTATTACTTTGGAACGGGATACTACATTTGTAGATACTTCTTTAACAATAAAAAAAGAATACGATTACAATTATCTTCGAAGAGATTTATTTGGTTTAATGCCTTTCGCCAATGAAGGTCAGCCCTATACCACATTACAGTATACCTCAAAATTTCGAACTTCTTTTCCTGAGTTTGGTTATACCGGTAAACATTTTAATTATTATCAACCCAATGATATTAAATACTATTCTGTTGCAACACCATTTACCGAATTGTATTTTAAAACCGTCATGGAACAAGGTCAAAACTTGGATGCGTTTGTTACTTTAAATACTTCGGAGCGATTTAATTTTTCTATTGCTTACAAAGGGTTACGATCCTTAGGGAAATATATCAATCAACTTTCAAGTACGGGAAATTTCAGATTTACCACCAGTTACAATACAAAAGACAAACGCTATTATGCTAATTTTCATTATACCTCACAAGATATATTGAATGGAGAAAATGGAGGTTTAACCAATCCTGAAAATTTTGAAGGTAATGATCCTGCCTATAATGAACGACCTCGATTAGATGTTTATTTTAAAGACGCTAAAACAACTTTAATTGGAACAAGATTATTCCTTGACCATAATTTCCAAATTAATGCTAAAAAGCGAAATAATAATATCTATATCACTCATCAAATTAATTTTGAAAACAAATATTTTGAATATAATCAAACGACGGTTCCCACAACTATCACTTCAAGTTCTGGGGTAACATCAACTTTGTACCGATTTGGACC
>RFPP01000068.1 GCA_009926065.1 Flavobacteriaceae bacterium | reverse complement strand
TCGGAACTCTTAGTAATAGCAACCTCCTCCGTTAATGAACCTGGAGTAAAAGGCTCTAATTGATTGTCGCACGAAACTAAAAGAGTGAACGACAATAACAATAATCCATATATTTTTTTCATAATTTGTCTAATTAAAATTTAACTTGTAAACCAAATGTGTATAATTTTGGAGTTGGGTATTGATATCCATCAGCAGTTCTATCACTTTCTGGGTCAAAACCTTGCCATTTTGTGAAGTTATACAAGTTTTCTCCTTGAAGAGTGAAAGACATATCAGTGATAAAAGTTCCGCTTAAGAATTTCTTTGGTACGTTATATCCAACTTGTACGTTTCTTACACGCACATAAGAAGCATCTCTCAAGAAACGGTCAGAAGAATCACCTGCACCTAAGTTAGTAGCAGATAATGAAGGAACGTTGGTATTTGTATTTGTTGGAGTCCACGCATTTAACATGTCGGCACCTACCACAAATTGTCCAATATTTCCTACATCATATAATGAATCTAAATCAAAGTCAAATCGAACTACATCAAATGCATACGTGAATAACGTTGAAGCGAAGAAACCTTTGTAGTTAAAGTCAAATCCAAAACCTCCTTGATAAACAGGGATGTAGTTAAGACCAACTGGTTTTCTATCAGCAGCAACAGGAGTTTCTGTGGCAGTTCCATCAGCAGCTTGGAACAATAAGTTACCAGTTGCAGGATTTACTCCTAAATATTGGAATACGTTTGGCTCTAGAATAGATCCACCATTTTGAGTAATGTAATTACCGTTTGCGATCACCCCATTGTTAGATTCAATTTTACTTACTTTATTGTTGTTGTAAGATCCATTGGCTTTCAATGTTAAAGTCATGTCATTAGTTTTGATTAAATCATAAGTTAATTGTAATTCAAAACCTTTGTTGGTAATTGTAGCCTCAGAGTTTCTGTTAATTGAAGATACACCAGAAGTTGGAGTAACCGGAGAATCCAAGAATAAATCAGAAGTAGCTCTATTATAGTAATCGAAAGACCCTCTAATTCTAGAGTTGTTCAATTCGAAATCAGTACCAATATTATATTGTGTAGTAGTTTCCCATCTTAAAGCTGGGTAACCAAAACTAATTGAGTAACCTGTTGAACCATTATATGCGTTGTTAGAAACACTATAAATGTCGGCAAATCCAGGAGGGTTGATACCAGCATATATAGTACCAGCAACAATTCTTTGGTTACCTACAGTTCCGTAAGAACCTCTTAATTTTAATGAATTTACGAAAGTAACATTATCCATGAAAGCTTCTTCGTCTATATTCCATCTACCACCTACAGAC
>RFPP01000067.1 GCA_009926065.1 Flavobacteriaceae bacterium | reverse complement strand
GTCTGTAGGTGGTAGATGGAATATAGACGAAGAAGCTTTCATGGATAATGTTACTTTCGTAAATTCATTAAAATTAAGAGGTTCTTACGGAACTGTAGGAAATCAAAGATATACCAACATTGGTACTGCAATAACACAAGGCACAATATATGCGGGGATTAACCCTCCGGGATTTACTGATATCTATGGTGTTACAAACAACGCTTATAATGGCGGTACAGGTTACTCAATTAACTTTGGATATCCTTTATTAAGATGGGAAACTACTACACAATATAATATTGGAGCTGATTTCGAATTGAACAACTCTAGAATTAGAGGGTCTTTCGATTACTACAATAGAGCTACTTCAGATTTATTCTTAGAATCTCCAGTTACTCCAACTTCTGGTGTTTCAACTATTAACAGAAACTCTGAAGCGACTGTAACCAATAAAGGTTTTGAATTACAATTAACTTATGATTTAATCAAAACTAATGATATGACGTTAACATTGAAAGCCAATGGATCTTATAATAATAATAGAGTAAGTAAAATTGAATCAAATAATGGAGTTATTATTGATGGGAATTACATTACTCAAAATGGCGGTGCTATTTATGAGCCATTTGTATACCATTATTTAGGAGTAAATCCTGCAACTGGTAACTTATTGTTCCAAGCTGCTGATGGAACTGCTACAGAAACACCTATTGCTGCTGATAAAAAAGCGGTGGGTCTTAATTATGTTCCTGTTTATTCGGGAGGTTTTGGGTTTGATTTTAATTACAAAGGCTTCTTTGCCTCAACGTTATTCACTTATGCATTTGATGTAGTACGATTTGACTTTGATTTAGATTCATTATATGATGTAGGAAACATTGGACAGTTTGTTGTTGGTTCTGACATGTTAAATGCGTGGACTCCAACAAATACAAATACTAACGTTCCTTCGTTATCTGCTACTAACTTAGGCGCCGGTGATTTGTCTGATCGTTTCTTAAGAGATGCTTCATTTGTGAGACTTAGAAATATTCAAATCGGATACAACGTTCCTAAAAAATACTTAGGAAATTCATTCATTACCGATCTATCATTTACATTACAAGGAGAAAACTTATACAATTTCACAAAATGGCAAGGTTTTGATCCTGAAAGTGATAGAAGAGCTGATGGCTCTCATTATCCAACTCCAAAATTATACACTTTTGGATTACAAGTTAAATTTTAAAAATAGACGAATTATGAAAAAAATATATGGATTATTAATATTGAGTTTGTCACTATTTGTTTCTTGTGACAACGAATTAGAGCCTTTTACTCCAGGTTCATTAACGGAGGAGGTTGCTATTACTAAGAGTTCCGACCTTACCAGATTGATGAACTCAGGTATGAATATAATGA
>RFPP01000066.1 GCA_009926065.1 Flavobacteriaceae bacterium | reverse complement strand
ATTTAAGTTAGAAATTTCAGAAAATAATTTTTTCTATTAAATTACAAAAACCACCAACCTATTGCTATATTTATTTATATAGGATGCCAGATTTGGTTTTTGTTCTGTTGTTTATAACTGAAGGTGTTATTATTTAAAAGAATAATTAAATAATATTTGATAATCAGTGTTTTACATATTTTATTTTATAAATATTATTCAAAAATTAGTTAAAAATGAATAATTTTTTATAACTTTGTAAACTAAATAATTAAACTATGGGAACTATAAAACAAAGATACAAAGACATAAGAGCGAAAGAAATTGTTGACCATGAGACTGGCGAAATAATAGATGTTAGTTATGCAGGCCTGATAGAAAGAAAAAGCACGAATGAAATCACCTTTAACAGTAAAGAATATTTTTACCTCGACACAGACCAACTATTCATATTACTTGCTAATGGCATAACACAGGTTGAGTTAGCGTTATTGGTCACAATTTCAAACAACTTAATGATAGGGAGTAATATTTGCATGATAAATGATGATAAGCCACATACAGCAGACAGCATCGCTAAAATGATTGGTACATCACGACAATCAGTCAAACTCAAATTAAAGAGCTTACAAAAGATTGGAGCGATATACCATGGCATAATGAAAGAGAATAAAAGATTAGGAAAAGTGTACATCGTGAATCCGCATATTATTAGAAAAGGTCATAAAATGAAGCAGTCATTAGGAACCACATTTGACGAAATTAAAAGACAATATTAGCTAATCACATGCTGATGCATCGCATCAAGTACATCAGTATCGAATGTGTCCAAATAGATGTTTGTGATTTTGTTCCCATATTCATGTCCGAGTGCTTCAGCAATTAACTCGTTAGAATACCCCAATCGTTTAGCTATTGTACCAAAAGAATGTCTCGAGGTGTAAGTTGTAGCAGGAGAACTTAGTCCAACTTGCTCGGATAAACGTTTAAGATATTTATTGGTGGTTTTGATGAATTGACGAATGACTTTTTTGGTTTCAAGACTGTCTTCTAGAGCTTCATTTGGTAAAATAGGAAGCAAGTATTTACTCTCGTCAACATTGAACTGCTGAAACAACTCTTGTGCTTCGGGAAAGAGCTTTATACTGTAGTTTTTATGTGTCTTACGTCGTTTGTATACCACTCTCCCATCGATTATATTAGATTGCTTCAGGTAAGCCAAATCAGTAAATGAAATGCCACGCAAATAGAAGCTAATTAAAAAGCATTTTAACGACCTTTCTGCTGTTGAATTTGCTTCTAAATGTAATTGCTTCAGCTTGAGAATATCGTCTTTAGAAATGGCTCTTTTTGCTGTTTTTTCACTCTTAATACTGATGTTATGGAAGGGATAAAAAGATCTGTCAACCACTTTCATCTTAACTGCTTTATTGTAGATAGCTCGTATGGATCTAAAATAGTTAGACACGCTGTTGATTTTGAGTCCTGAGGTGGTTAAATGATGGCTAAACTGGTCTAAGAGCTTGTAATTGACCTCTTCGAAAGAAACATCCTTCCCACAATAGGTAATAAGCCTGTTAACTGCTGTTCGATAGACTATTGCATTACCAACTCTGTTAGCTTCCATCATTTGTTGAATGACTTTATCAGCAAACATTTGGAATGTTTCAGGAGCTTCAACTTGTGGCTTACCAGAGAGCATCGCTTTGAGCTTATCAATAGAGAATTCATCATCTAATAAGAGTAAAGCTTGCTCGATTTTGAAAAAGTGTTTAGAGAGTTTGATGTTCAGAAGCTTCGCATTTGGGTAAATCTTCCTTACTTGTCCTTTTTTCTCATCCCAGAAATGCTCTCCAAGTGAAACCCCCGAGTTAATGGTGTAGACCTTTTTATGATCAGTGATCCTAAAGATGATGTTGAATGTTCCATCTGATTTTGCTCTACGAAGGTCTAAGAGCGTTTTAATGTTTGCCATAAAGGATAAATTATGGTCTTGGAAAGCAATTTTGTGCAAACTATGTGCAAACTATTTAAACAAAAAAGACCTCACAGGAATGTGAAGTCTTTTCAATGTTGCTCCCCCTCTTGGGCTCGAACCAAGGACCCTCTGATTAACAGTCAGATGCTCTAACCAACTGAGCTAAGGAGGAAGGCGTATTGCCTTTTAAAGCG
>RFPP01000065.1 GCA_009926065.1 Flavobacteriaceae bacterium | reverse complement strand
CATTAACATTAACTGGATTTACAGGATCAATTCAATGGCAAGTTTCAACAACTGGTACTTCAGGATGGAGTAATATAACTGGAGCTACTAGTTCAACATTGACAAGTGTCCAAATGGGTTCTTTAACTTCCACTCGATATTATCAAGCAGTTGTAACCAATGGAGTTTGTCCATCTGTTATTTCAAATATGATAACAATTACAGTAAATTCAACTTCCGTTGGAGGAACAGCAAGTTCTAATCAAACAATTTGTGCAGGTTTTACTCCCTCTGCCTTAACGTTAACAGGTAATGTTGGAACTATTCAGTGGCAATCATCAACATTGATAAATGGACCATGGGCTGATATTAGTGGAGCTACCACAAGTACATTAACTCTAGCAGCAGCAACATCTACCATGTATTACCAAGCGGTAGTTACAAGCGGAGTTTGTCCTCAAGCAATTTCTACCAAAGTCACTATTACCGTCAATCCTCTACCCACAATTTCAGGAACTTTAAATGTTTGTATTGGATCAACTACTCAATTAACTGGTAGTCCTACTGCGGCAACTTCAAATCCATGGAGTTCCTCAGATACTAATATTTTAACAGTTAGTAATACTGGCTTAGTTACAGGAGTTAACCTTGGAACCGCTACTGTAACTTATACAAATTCAAATGGTTGTCAGAAAACAGCAATAATTACCGTAAACTCACTACCATCAATATCGGGAACTTTATTTGTTTGTAAAGGATCTACTACCCAGCTGACGGGCAGTGGAACTCCTGCGACAACTGGCGCTTGGGTTTCATCTGCTCCTGCGGTTGCTACTATTAATGCTTCTACGGGCTTAGTAACCGCAGTAAATACAGGTACTACAATTATTACATACACAAACTCAAATGGCTGTAGAATAAATACTACAATTACTGTAAATCCTTTAGGTCAAGTTAATACAACTGCTAACCAAAGTTTATGTGATGGCGGTATTGTAAATGTTAGTTTTACAACCAATAACTCTCCAGGAACAACGGTTTATGATTGGACTAGTACTCAAACTCCAAATATTGGACTTCAGGCAATTGGAACAGGGAATATTTCTTTTACTGCTTCAAATATTGGTTCCGGAATAGCTACAAGTACAGTAGTTGTTACTCCAACATATACAAATGGAGGAGTAGGATGTCCTGGGCCGACTAGTCAATTTACAATTTCTGTATACCCTCCACCAACTATTTCTGTTCACCCAACTCCAACTCAAGATATTTGTGTGGGAGGTACAGTTCCAGCATTTAACGTAGCTTATATTAATGGTTATGGAAATCCGGATTACCAATGGTTTTATAACACTTTACCTACTACAACAGGAGCAACAATAATTAGTGGTGCGATTAATCCAAGTTATACTCCTCCTTCATTTTTAGCAACAGGAACTTATTATTATTTTGCACGTGTATGTTTAAATGGATTGGGTTGTGGATGTGTATTCAGTAATATCGCTGAAGTGAATGTTTATGGTGATCCAAATGCAACAATTACACCTTCAACACAAACTATTTGTCAAAATACTCCACCAACTCCTATTGTGGTTACTGCAAGTGCAGGTATTCCAAATGGTGTTTATACTTATCAATGGTATAGTAATGTGGCTCCTAATACTATTGGTGGAACACCTTTAGTACCGGCAGTAACTACTTCAACGTTTATTCCTCCAACAAATACAGTTCAAACTAATTATTATTATTGTATAATTTCAAATGGTTTAAATTGTAATTATACAACACCTGTAGTTCAAGTGGTTACAGTTGCTGCACCAATTGCACATCAACAGCCAACACCTTCGCAAACAGTTTGTTTAAATGGTACTCCAACTACTTTAACTGTAGCTTTTATTAACGGTACGGGTACCCCAACTTACCAGTGGTATTCAAATACTACAAATTCAATTACAGGTGCTACTGCTATTGCAGGTGCTACAAATCTTAGTTATGTTCCACCAACCTCGGCTACAGGAACTCTTTATTACTATTGTATTGCCACTTATAATTCAGGCGGATGTACTTCAGCTACTTCCAACATAGCTCAAGTTACAGTCAATCCAATTCAAACGATTACCACTCAACCTTTAGCGAGTCAAGATATTTGTAGAGGAGGTACTATTGCACCATTAACAGTTGCTTATACCGATGGAGTAGGAACAGCTACTTACCAGTGGTATAGTAATACAACCAATGCTAATACGGGCGGCACTTCTATATCAGGTGCCAACGGTTCATCGTATACTCCAG
>RFPP01000064.1 GCA_009926065.1 Flavobacteriaceae bacterium | reverse complement strand
GTATTTAATTGCTGGAGTACCTCCTCCTACAGTTAAATATTGAGCTAAAGTAATTTGAGAACTTCTTTGATGGTGCCATTGTGCCGCTCCAGTGAAAGTAAATTCAAATTGGTGTTTATCATTTAATTTATATCCAAGACCTAAGAAATAGTTTGTTCCCTCGAAATTTGTCCCGTCAACATATCCGTCTCCTCTTGTTCTGCTTAATAAGAAAGAAGTAGACAATCCATTTTTCATTAATCCAGTAGAATAAGAAAAAGTAGATTTAAGGTAATTGTCGTTACCATTTGAAGAAATAATAGATCCACCTTCTTTCATGTCAGAAGATCTAGTAACAATGTTAATAGTACCTCCAACAGAAGCAATTGCTAATTTAGATGCACCTAAACCTCTTTGAACTTGAACTGATGAAGCTACATCAGTAAGTCCAGTCCAGTTACTCCAGTAAACAGCGCCGTTTTCCATGTCGTTAACTGGCATACCGTTAATCATAACAGCAATGTTTTCTTGTGCAAATCCTCTAATGTTAACTCTTGAGTCTCCATAACCTCCACCTACTTTTGAAGCATATACCGAAGGCATGTTTTTCAATAAGTCTGGGAATTCTTGGTTTCCTGCTTTAGCTTGAATTTCTGCTGCCTTGATAGTTGAAACTGCCACAGGCGTTTTTCTTTCTTTAGCAACGTCAATAATTCTTCCTCTAACAACTACTTCATCAAGTTGATTAGATTTAACCGTGTCCTTCTTAACGGCTTGCGCGAATGAAGCAGATGTTAAAAGAAACAGTCCAAAAAATAAATTAATTTTAAAATTTTTCATCAGTTGTTTGTTTAAATTTTTGCAAATTTCAGTATTAAATTTGTGCTATATGTTAATAAAATGTTAAATGATAATTATTTGTTAAAATGTTGCTTCGAATGTTAATAAAAAACAAAAATTGAAATTGTTACTTAAATAATTAACACTTTATTTAAATAATTATCACGTATTTGAATTTTTATTATTAATAGATATTTATTTTAAATAGTGATTTAACAAAAAAGTAGTAGAACTATCGTGATTTTTAACATTTTTAGAGTTCATTTCATCCAAAATAGAATTGGCTAATTGTTTTCCAAGTTCCACTCCCCATTGGTCATAACTAAATATATTCCAAATTACCCCTTGAACAAATATTTTATGTTCGTACATAGCTATTAAGGAGCCTAAAGTTTCTGGTGTTAATTTTTTAATTAATATGGTATTTGTAGGTTTGTTGCCTTCAAAAACTTTAAACGGAGTTAAATAATCTGCATTTTCATTGGAAACCCCTTGTTTTTTAAATTCGTTACGAACTTGTTCTTCAGATTTCCCGTTTAACAAAGCCTCTGTTTGAGCAAAGAAATTAGACATTAACTTATCATGATGGTCTTTATCTCCATGCAATGAATTTACAAATCCGATGAAATCTGTTGGTATCAATTTTGTTCCTTGATGAATTAATTGAAAAAATGCGTGTTGAGAATTGGTTCCTGGTTCTCCCCAAATAATCGTTCCAGTTTGATAATTTACTCGTTTTCCATCACGCCCTATACTTTTACCATTGCTTTCCATTATACCTTGTTGAAGGTAAGGCGCCAGCTTTTGTAAATATTGAGAATAAGGAATTAAAGCTTCGCTTTCTGAACCAAAGAAATTATTATACCAAATACTTAATAAGGCTAAAATAACCGGAATATTTTTATCAAAAGAGGCTGTTTTAAAATGTTCATCCATATAATTAGCCCCTTTCAGAACTTTATCAAAATTATCAAATCCTACAGCAAGGCTAATTGACAATCCAACGGCACTCCATAAAGAAAAACGACCTCCAACCCAATCCCACATTGGAAAAACATTTTCGGCATTAATACCAAATTGAGTTACATTTTTAATATTGGTGGAAACCGCAACAAAATGTTTAGCCACATCATCTTGCTTAGCTGATTTCAAAAACCAAGAACGAATGGTCTCTGAATTTGTTAATGTTTCTTGTGTGGTAAAAGTTTTGGAAACAATTACAAAAAGGGTAGTTTCAGGATTTATTTTTTTAATGATTTCGTTCACATGATCGCCATCAACATTGGAAACAAAATGAACGTTTAAGTGATTTTTATAATATTGTAATCCTTCCACCATCATTGCTGGTCCAAGATCCGAACCTCCTATTCCAATATTTACTACATCTGTGAACGCCTTGCCAGTATATCCTTTTCTAACGCCATTTACCACTTCATCAGTAAATGCTTTTATTTTGTTTTTAACTTCGTAGATTTCTGGAATTACATTTTTTCCGTCAACAGTAACCACCGAATTTTGAGGAGCCCGCAATGCAGTATGTAGTACCGCTCTGTTTTCGGTTTTATTAATTAATTCTCCTTGAAAATAGGAATTGATTGACTCTTTTAAATAAACTTCATTGGCCAAATTAAGAAGTAAATCTATGGTTTCTTGATTGATTCTATTTTTAGAATAATCAAACAAAAAGTCGTTCCATTGAATATGAAACTTAGAAGCTCTTGAAGAATCCTCTTGAAACATATTTTTCATAGAAACCGTTTTCATAGTTTCAAAATGTTCTTGAATTGCTTTCCAAGCAGCTGTTGAGGATGGATTTATATTTTGTAAGGCCATTATAAGGATGTCTTAATTAATTTTAATTTTGAATTGCAAA
>RFPP01000063.1 GCA_009926065.1 Flavobacteriaceae bacterium | reverse complement strand
TTTGAATTTTCTAGTTAGTAATACCGAGTTGAACGGCATACTAGACTTTTAATCTAGCATCTTTTAATATCAACGGCAAAATGCAGACGGTCTTGCTTGACCACTTAGCATTTTATTAAACAACATGAAAATGTTCTTAGAACCATTGATGTCTCTATCAATAGTAATTCCACACTCGTTGTTTGTGCAACGGAGAACACTATTGACTTCTTTACCATCAAAAAGCACCTTTTTGCAGTTTGAATGGCAACAACAGCACAACTTGGAAGTCCTAAATTCATCTACATCCATAACAGGACACCAACGCTTCAACTCCTCTTTTATCTGCTTTACAGGGCCTCTCTTATGCCCCCTGATAATACTATCTCTTGGATTACTCCAGTCACCAAAACCTACTATTGTTCTTACTGAAGTATCTGTCTTATGGCTCTTCTTGGAAATCTTTTTGCAGATATTAAGGAATGTATTTTGTTTGCTGATATACGTTTTGAATTTCCATTTTCGGAATGGATTTTTGTGGTGAAGTTGTAAAGCATTATCAACACCTTTTAGACTATATGAAATGAAATTTTGCAACTCTGTAAGACTTGTTGTTTTAGCGCAAGGCATATTTGCTTTAAAGTCCATGAACTCGGTGTTTCTGTTGTAGCATCTCTGTTGCTTATAGTTTGTTATATTAACACCTGACGAATGGTAATACTCTTTTCCAGAACATCTAATTACATCATCAAAATTATTATAACCAACAAAGGTATTTCTAAGACCAGGATCAAGTCCTATAACATGATCAAACATTTCTGATGGAATACATGAAGTATCAATTGTCTTTTTAGTTTTTCTATTATTTTTTTGTTGTCTAATTATTTTGTCAGGAATTTCTAGAACTATGCTTACAGATTTTCCATCAGTCTTTACCATAGCAAACTTTCTTGATGATGTCTCATACTTTTTAACATTAAAGAATTCCTCCCAGTATGGTCTTGGATTGGCTTCTATATCCTCCTTCAAGACAGTTAATTTGTCGCAGTCCTTTAACTTATAACCTACTATAAGATCTCTCAACACTGAGTTGTCAATTGTAATGTAGGACATTTGAAAACCACCTTTCAATGGAAGCAATGAAAATAGGCGTTTTCCGTTACTCTTGTTAAAGTTTAGAATTTCTTCATATACTGAAATAATGTATGAAGGGTCTTTCTTGATATTATTTTCATAAGGAGGAATGTTCCCAAGTTTGTTTCTATACTCTAAAACCAACTCATTATTTCCAATATACTCTTTGTCGTATATATCTTTACAAATAATGTATCTTTCATCATTTGGAATAGTCGGGTATTTTGCCTTCAAAAAACT
Source organism: Flavobacteriaceae bacterium (assembly GCA_009926065.1). Lineage (GTDB taxonomy): Bacteria > Bacteroidota > Bacteroidia > Flavobacteriales > Flavobacteriaceae > Flavobacterium. The sequence goes on along the minus strand of RFPP01000063.1, from coordinate 1,347 downwards.
AGAGAACCGCTTGTAGAAGTTCAGTGTAAGATGGTTAGATGTTGCAACTGCCATATCTTTAGATATATAATTTAATACAATTGCAATATTGTCTCTGTAAGCAATTTTATAACGATCTGGATAACATTGTTTATACAATTCATATGTTGATGATAAATCTTGATCCTTCTTAGCAGCTTCTTTCCTGTTATACATAGTAGATACAAAGGCACAGCATTTCTGGAAAAAACTCTGATTTAATTGTGGAAGTGGTTGGTTTTCTTCAATACATTTAAGAACATGTAGATTAGCAAAGCAATATGCTTCAAACATTATCTTATTGGCATTAAGGACAATGTCATTAATTTTACTTTTAAGGACTTCATTATTGCAGAACTGGTTAAGAGATGCCTTTACTACAGTATAGCTCATGACATCTTACTGATTATATATTACAAAACCTTTATATATCTTCAAATTTTTATTGTCTCCAACAGTGTAAATATATACTTAAGAAGTTTTGATTGCGAAAAAGTTGGAATTGATTACTTAATGTCTCTGTAGTTATTTCAATATGTTGCATTTTTTGTTTTATCATAGAAAAAACATGTTCTATTGGATTAAATTGAGGACTGTAAGGAGGAGTATATATCGCGGTCAATCCGGCATTTATGATATCTTGTTTAACTATTTGTGATCTATGAAAAGCTACATTATCAAGAAGTAAGTATTTACATCCACGCGGAATTTTTAGTAATCTAAGGAATTGAGAAAATGTATCTTTGTTTATATTGCTTTTATGAATTGCCCAGTCTATTACACCATTACTAGAAATTGCCATAATCACAGAGAATTTTTGCCTCCTTGTAAATGACTTGGCACATCGCAATCTATTACCCCTTTTAGAATATCCATACTTTGGATACATAGATACATCAAAGTATGTTTCATCAATTGAAATCACTTCTTCAGGATTTATGAAGTTTCTATGATCTCTAAACAACCTAATCTTTTCTTGTATCATTTCATTGTCAGTAACTTGTTTTGTTCTTTTCCTTGTATATTGAAGTTTATGAATAGATAAATGAATACTGCTTCTAGATATTTCCACAGAAAACCTTTCGTTTATAAGACTTCTCAAGGACTTGATTGTTATAAATGGATTGCTTGAAATAGAAGAATTAATAAATGCAAGAATATTATCTTGTAATTTCTTATTTCTTCTTTTTCGTTTTGTTATTGCTGATTGTGAAACCCATCGGTGAATTGATGATTTGGATAGACCCAGAAAACTAGAAGCCTTTCTGTAACTTCTAAATTTTTGATAATACAATGACACTGCTAAATTCTTCAAATCTAAAGAATACA
>RFPP01000062.1 GCA_009926065.1 Flavobacteriaceae bacterium | reverse complement strand
GTAAGTAAATGCTCCTGAACTATTTGAAGTTGGTGCAGTTAAAGTAAAATTAGAATCACCAAAGTTCTTTGTAATATTACTAAAAGTTCCAAGAGTAGGCGAAACAGTATTTACTGTTAATGTGGCTGTAGTGCTTGCTGAACTATAATTCCCATTTGCCGCTTGCGTGGCAGTAATTGTTGATGGTAAGTAAATGCTCCTGAACTATTTGAAGTTGGTGCAGTTAAAGTAAAATTAGAATCACCAAAGTTCTTTGTAATATTACTAAAAGTTCCAAGAGTAGGAGCGGCAGCAGAAACTGTACTTGAAACGGTAGGAACATTAACCGTAGTTGCTCCAGTGCTAGTTAAGACTATATTTCCAGAATAAGTACCTACACCAGTAGTTTCAGATATACGAACGTAAATTGTTGTAGCTGACACCGATCCTGAAGTTGGAGTTAAAGTTATTGGAGATCCATTTGTTCCAACATTACTTGCAAAAGTGGAAGATGTGGAAATCTGATATCCAGCAGGTGGATTTATTGAAATATTACTACTTAAATTTGATCCAGAAACTGAAAAACTTGTATTTGCTGATGCAGTACCATAGGTTGTATTTACAGCAACTAAAGTTCCAGTTGTTGCAATAGTAGGAACAGCATAAATCGAATTTGTATTACCCAACACTAATTTATTATTACCTGAAGATAGGGCAATTCCTGTAACAGATTTACTTTGAGCAGCCATTGTGCCAATTGAAGTTATTGCATAGTTTGGTCCGCTAGTATAGTTTCCTAATTCACCAGTTCCAGAAGTTGAATAAGCAGCCCCTTGATTGGAAGCATTCCAATTAAAATCAATTGAAGTCACTGCACCTGAGCTAGCTGCGTTAACATTCCACTCAAGATTCACTATTTTAGTTGCATCTGTTACAGCATTAGAGGGAGGTGAAGAAACAATTAATGATAAAGTATTAGAAGTACCTGTGTTTGTTATTGATAAAGGCGTGTAAGAAGAGGTTAAACCAACTGGAAATGAAGTTGCACTATTTCCTACACTATTTTTAACAAGTGCACCTGAACTATTAGTTACTATATAAGATGTTGAAGAAGCATTTGTAGCTGTTGCAGCTTGAAGTAATGTTAAATTATTTGCACCAAGGGTTAACTTTCCAGAAGTTAAATCTAAATTGGAATTAATTGTTATTGGTGTGGATGCCTGTAGTGTAACTCCAGCAGAATTATTAATCTTTAAGTAATCAAAGGTGTTGGTTCCTGATAATGTTTGTGCAGTACTTCCTGCAAAAACAACTTGTCTGTTACTACAATTAAAGGTTCCATTGTTTGACCAATTACCTGATACACTTAAGTCTCCACCTACGGTTCCTGATAGTGTCAAAGTAGCTCCTGAACTTACCGATACATTTCCTGATACCGATAAAGCACCGGTAGTTTGATCCATATTAAAAGTACCACCTAAAATATTTAAATTACCCGATATTGAAGTAGTTCCATATCCTGAGCCTCCGCTACCTAAATAAATAGTCCCGGCTCCAACGATTAGATCACCTGATATTGTCCAGTTTCCAGAAACATTTCCAGTTCTTGAAATATATCTTCCAGAACTATTCATTGTAAAATCATAAGCCGAAATTGAACCAAAAGAAGACACATCTGAAGCACTAGTAAAAGTATAACTCTTTCTACTGAATGGCATCGTACTGGTAGTACTTACAGTATAATAACGATCCCATGTCGCTGATGTTCCTATGATTAATCCACCACCAGAACCAGGATTTTCAGTTGGTACTGAAGCATAAGCCCCTCCACCAGAGTAGGCAACATAACCAAACCAATTGTAGGCTGTTGGTCGACCTCCTATAACAGACCAAGGAATAGCTATTTCTCTAACATTTCCTCCTGAAGAATTATAGGTCATTCCTGAAGTTGTAGCATTAGACCAACCGTTTGACCCATTAGATGTTCTATATTCTTGATAACCATCTTTAAAATAAACCACTAAATCAGCTCTAAAAGGTAAATTAGCAAAACTAGAACCATCATAATTGTTTCCAACCAAAGTTCCATCTGAATTAGTACCGCCATTTACAGGAACTATGGGTGATTTATCTAAATATAGAATAGCGCCTTGAGTGGTGTTTGCACCAGAAATCCCTACATACAAATTAGAAGCATCAGAGGTCATATACCAGGTACCCGTTGAGCTACTTTGCTGATTATTCCCATCAGTATGAGTTCCATATTCATTTGACGCTATGGTACCATTTATAGGGTTTGTGGTTGTGGAAAAATCATCCACATAAATAGTTGCATCTGTTCTATATATTTGTATTTTATTTACATTATAATTATTGACAGTTATTGTCCTTAAAGTTTTAGTGGTGCTAATCGTGAAAGGTGACCCAGGTGCTGCACTCCATGTAGAGCCATTGTCACTAGAAATATTCACTTGATATGCCCCGGAAGTTGTACTTGCAGTAACATAAAATGATATTGTTCCAACTCCTCCTGATATTGTTGGTGTAGTTATTTGAGATCCTGTAACACTTCTAAGTTGCGCAGATTTTGATCCTGAATTTACACCTGTACTTCCTGCAATAACATTTGTTATACTCCAAGTTCCTGATCCAAGGGTTACATTTACAGTACCGGTTGGATATGAAGAAGGTAATCCACTCTCAAAACCTTCAGTAACTTGCCCCATCACATCATTTACTCCAAAAAATAATAACAAAATACCTAATATTAGTGGTTTTGGGGAGAAAAAACTAACGCTAGAGTTTAAAATTTGAAAAAACGTAATTAATCTAAATTTTTGAAATTTTATTTTCATAACTTAATGTCAAAAGATTGAAACTAAATTCTTTGGTAATAATAAATTCGATATATTTTTAAAATTCAAATATATAAAA
>RFPP01000061.1 GCA_009926065.1 Flavobacteriaceae bacterium | reverse complement strand
CAACTGTAACCAATGCAAATTTATCAAGTAGTCCTATAAATATTAATGTTCCTGCTGGAGCAAATACAGGAACTTATACAGGAATATTAACCGTTAACAATGCATCTAATTGTACAAGTTCCAATAACTCATTTACAGTTACTATTAATAGTAATGATTTTACTGCTCCATCGATAACATTTCCTATATCACAAAATAATAATGGTAGTAGTAGTTTAAAAATATCTGAAAACACATCAAGTGTAACCACTTTTACGGCTAACGAACCTGTAACTTGGTCAATCACTGGTGGATCTGAGAGTGGTTTATTTAGTATAAATTCAACAAGTGGTTTATTGACTTTTAATAGTGCTCCTACATTTGCTAATCCTATGGATTCTGCTCCTACTAATAGCTACATTGTACAAATTACTGCTACTGATAGTAATGGAAATTTTTCAAGACAAATGTTAACTGTATTTATCAGTCCACTATGTGGGAATTGGAATAATTAAGATATTTAACAAGATTCTATCAAACTAGGTAATTCTGTATTTAGATTTAAAATTAATCATATTTATAAAAACTAAGTTATTTTTTATAATTGATTACAATAAAAAAGCAACCTTTAGGTTGCTTTTTTATTTATCAAAATGATAATTAACTTTATTAAAATAATTAGAATTTATATCGTAATAAAAATTCATTTGTATTTCTTGAACTAGCTAATTCCTCTCTAGTGCTAGTTTCATAAACAAATCCAACGGTAATATTTTTGCTTATATGCAAATTGACCATACCAGCAACGGTATTCATTGGGAATAAACCTTCTCTAGTTTGAGCGTTGTCTGTTCTATAAGTACCTCCTAATTCAACATATTTGTGCATTGTTAATAGTGCATTTACATCAAACGACATTGGCGCACCACTTACATATCTCATTAAAAAAGAAGGCTTTAAAACGAATGTTTTTGCATCATTAACATCAAAATCATACCCGCTACTCATATAAACGTGAGGTCTGTCTGAGGCCACAGTTGCAAAACCTCTTTCAAGTTTCGCTCTTTCTGCATTTAGCATTTTTGGAATTGATAAAGAGTAAAAGAATTTACCTTTCTTAATTAACATCCCTACACCTACATTCGGTTGAAAATGATTAATAGTTATTAAGGCAGGGTCAGAGACTAGATTATACGTTTGTAATCCAGTAGTGTTTACATCATATACGTTTCCTCCAACTTTTAACCCTAAATACATGTCTACGGTAGCATTAAGTTTTACCTTGTATGAGAAATCAATTCCATAAGTGACTTGTTTTTCTATGAAGGTTCTATCACTAACAAGAGATGCTCCAATACCAACATTTTTTCTCCAATTAGTACCAAAAGAAAAAGTTTGAGTTTCTGGCGCATCTTTAATACCCACCCATTGTTTACGAATAGAGCTAGTAATGAGTGTTTCATTATCTACTCCAGCAAAAGCAGGGTTTAACATGTTCATGTTATACCGATATTGAGTAAAAAGGCTTTCTTGTTGGGAGAAAAGGGCACTACTAAATAATAGTAGTGCTCCTGTTATGATATAATTTATCTTTTTCATTGATATTATTTTTATTTATTATCGGGTAATATAAATCCAACCATCATTTTCAAGTTTACCATCACCATCTAAATCAATTTGGTAATAGTATGAACCTTCTGGTAATGGCTCAGTTTGGTTTTTATAGTATCCATTCCAGTCATTTTTATAATTCTTAGCGAAGAATACCTCAGATCCCCACTTGTTGAATACTCGAATTACTGAATTTGGATATTGTTGAATGTTGTATATCATCCAAGTATCATTTATCCCATCACCATTTGGAGTAATTGCTTGAGAAATATTAATTTCAATTAAATCACAAACATCTCCTAAACCATCATTATCACGATCTTCTTGTAATGGGTTATAGGTCAATGGACAATTGTCTAATGTATCAATGATTCCGTCATTATCATCATCATCGTCACAAACATCTCCTATACCATCTTGGTCATTATCCTCTTGACCAACATTTGGAATAAATGGACAGTTGTCATCAATATCTAATATGCCATCATTATCATCGTCGCTATCACAATTATTCTTGATACCATCATTATCATTATCACCAAAATTGTTTACCACCGTAACTATTACGTTTGCCGTAGAAACATTTCCGTTAATATCGGTAATTGTTAATACTACCGTATTTGTACCTACTGATCCACAATTGAATGTTAAAGGACTAGCAGTAATACTTCTAATACCACAGTTATCTGTTGAACCATTATTTAATGCTGCTGCTGTAATAACCGCTTGTCCATTTGCGTCAAGCGCAACTGTAATGTTTTGAGAAACAATTACCGGAGGAGTAGTATCGGCAACAACCACTTGCTGGAATGCAATGGTAGTATTTCCTGCAGCATCTGTTGCAGTCCATCTAATTAAAGTTGTACCTAAAGGATAAATATTTCCTGTAGGAGCATTGTTAGTTAACGTTACCACACTAGTACAGTTGTCAGTTACAACTGGATTTGGTAAAGTATAAACTGCAATACAGTTGTTACCTGGACTAACATTTAATGTTGGTAGTGTACCAAATACTGGAGCTGTAACATCAACCACAGTGACTATTTGTGTTCTTGTTGAACTATTACCACTAGCATCCGTTGCAGTCCATGTTACAGTTGTATTTCCTAGTGGATAAATATTTCCAACTGGAGCATTGTTCGTCAATGTAACAGTTCCATTACAACTATTTGAAACAACAGGTGTGTTTAAAATAACAATCGCTGTACAGTTAACACCTGCATTGGCAGTAATAGGAGACAATATCGGTATAACTGGTGCTGATGCACTAGTTACGGTTACCGTTTGTGTTCTTGTTGAACTATTACCACTAGCATCTGTTGCAGTCCATGTTACTGTAGTAACTCC
>RFPP01000007.1 GCA_009926065.1 Flavobacteriaceae bacterium | reverse complement strand
TCCAACTTCAAATACTGTTAATTCAACCACTATTTATGTACGATTAAAAGATGATGCTTCAAATGGGGCGTCTGGAAATATTGTATGTTCCGCTACAAGTGCTTCTTCTGTAAATGTTAGCACAGGTACTTCAACAGTGAATGCTTTGCCATCGGCACCAGTAGGAACCAATGGTTCAAGTGTTAATCCCGGTACCGTCTCAATTAGCGGGTCGGTAAACTCAGGCGAAACTATTGATTGGTATGCCAATTCTACAGGTGGAAGTCCACTTTCAGGAGGAACTGGAACTAAACTACTTCTGGAACACTTACTGCTTTCAGTAGCTGTTTAGGTTCTGTTTCTTCGGAACAAAGTTTTTCAGTTTCTGGAATAGATTTAGTTGCCGATATAGTGGTAACAGCGCCTACTGGATATGAAATTTCATTAACCTCAGGGGGTACATTTTCAAGTTCAATTACGTTAACCCAAACCGCCTCCACAGTTGGTGCTACAACTATTTATGTACGATTGAAGAGTGATGCTTCAAACGGTGTTTCTGGCAATATTAGCTGTACATCCACTAATGCTGCAACACAAACTGTTTCTACTGGAACTGCAACGGTTAACAATCTTCCTACTGTTACATTATCAAATAGTGCAAATACCGTAACTTATGATGCAAATAGTCAAACTACAACCATTTCCTATAGTAATACAACCGGGAATCCAACCACTTATAGTATTACATGGAATGCAAATCCAAGTAATAGTTTTTCAACTGTAACCAATGCAAATTTATCAAGTAGTCCTATAAATATTAATGTTCCTGCTGGAGCAAATACTGGAACTTATACTGGTACGCTTACTGTTAGAAATGCAATTGGATGTACAAGTATAAACAATAATTTTACTTTTACAATAGCAATAAATAATGGAGATGTAACTTCGCCAATAATTACACACCCAATTACACAAAACAACTTGGCTACTAGTGCAATAAAAATATCAGATAATATAACTACTGTTACCACTTTTACTGCAAACGAGAATGTAACATGGAGTATCACTGGAGGAAGCGATGCAAATTTATTTACTATAAATTCAAATACAGGAGTTTTATCATTCATAAGTCCTCCAGATTATGATAATCCGCAGGATACTATACCCTATAATAGCTATATAGTAGAAGTGACTGCAACCGATGGTAGTTTGAATTTTACAAGAAGAACTTTAACAGTTACAATAAGTCCATTTTGTGGTTATTGGGGTAATTAATTTGTAAAATATTATTTATAATTAATCCCCGTTAGGGGATTTTTTATTTTAATTTTATTGAAAAAGGATATAAAATCATAAAAATTCCTTACTCCAATTCCTTACTCTATGTTTTTATTATTTTTGACAATATCCCGTAAAAAAACCCTTAACTATTGATAATTAAGGGTTTTTTTTGTAGCGAGAGGGAGATTTGAACTCCCGACCTCAGGGTTATGAATCCTGCGCTCTAACCGACTGAGCTACCTCGCCGTTTTTCGGTTATTAGCATCTATCAATGCGGGTGCAAATATAAAACATAAATCAGATGTTACAAATATATATTGAAGAAAATAAAATATATTTTAATTTGCTTTTTTATTAGTTATTTAATCTATATATTTCACAAAAAATTTTCAGCAAGTCATGAATACAAAATTAAAATACGAATTAGAATTTCAAATAAATTCATCACCTCAATTATTATATCAATATATTTCTACACCTTCCGGGCTTTCTGAATGGTTTGCTGACAATGTGAATTCTCGTGGGGAATTTTTTACCTTTATTTGGGATGGATCAGAGGAAAAAGCGAGATTAACTGCAAGAAAATCTGATGAGAAAGTCAAATTTCGATGGGTAGATGAAGAAAATAAAGATACCGATTATTTTTTTGAATTACGAATTCTTGAAGATGAAATTACCAAAGACGTTTCACTAATGGTTACTGATTTTGCTTATGAAGAAGATTTTGATGAGGTAAAACTACTTTGGGAAAGTCAAATTTCAGATTTAAAACATGTTATAGGTTCTGTTTAGATTTTCAATATTTTAAACTTATATTTGTCACGCCTTAAGCGTGACTTTTTTTATGATAAATTTTAACGGTACAATTACTGATTCAAAAACCAATTTATTGGTCAATAATCGCGCCTTTCTTTATGGTGATGGCGTATTTGAATCTATGAAAATAGTAAATCAAAAAATCCTATTTCTTGAAGACCACTACTTTAGATTAATGGCTTCTATGAGAATTGTTAGGATGGATATTCCGATGAATTTCACCATGGAGTTTTTTGAAGAACAAATTCTAAGTTTGGCAAAAGCCAATGGCTGCACAGATTCAGCTAGAGTTAGAGTTACCGTTTTTAGAAATGAAGGAGGATATTATTTACCAGTTCAGCGTTCGGTTTCGTACTTGATCAATTGCAGCCCGTTAGAAAATAAGTTGTATTCTATCGATACAAAACCTTATGAAGTTGACCTATACAAGGATTTCTTCATTTCTAAACAATTACTTTCTACTTTAAAAACGACCAACAAAATTTTAAATGTTACTGCTAGTATTTTTGCTGATGAAAATGGTCTTGATAATTGTTTGCTTTTAAATGAAAGTAAAAATGTTGCCGAAGCTTTGCAAGGTAATATTTTTATGGTTATAAATGGAAAATTGATTACCCCATCTTTGTCAGAAGGCTGTTTGAACGGTGTTTTGCGCATGCAAATTATTAATTTAGCAAAAAAAATCGAGGGTTTAGAAGTGGAAGAAGGGGAAATTTCTCCATTTGACCTTCAAAAAGCAGATGAATTATTTATTTCAAATGTCATTAAAGGGATTCAACCGATAACTAAATACCGTAAAAAAGTATTTGATATTGAATTATCAACAAAGCTGGTAAAATTATTAAATGCTCAAATAAGGTTAGTTTAATTCCAAAATGGGTTTTCAGGTGCGTTTACCCACAGTAAATATTCGCCACCTAATTCTTGAATTTTTTCTTTCCAAAAATCACTTGCTTCTTTACTTAGAATTTCATTTTTGTATTTATTTTCAACAACTATCCAGTATTTAGAAGAAATTTCATCTTCTAATTGATTTAATTCCCAGCCTGAATAACCAAGAAAAAAACGAATATTATCTTTGTTAATGGTTCTATTATTAATTTCTTTAATAGTATTTTCAAAATTTCCACCCCAAAATAAACCAGGAGATATTTCGATTCCATCACTAATTATTTCAGGAACATTGTGGATAAAGTACAAATTATCAACACCAACTGGACCACCATAAAATACAGAAAATTCAACATCTATTGTTGGAATTAAATCATTTATATAATATTCCAGAGGTTTATTAATAATAAAACCTACCGAACCATCCTCATTATATTCAGTTAATAGAACTATTGATCTATTAAAGGGCTGGTCATGTAGTGAAGAAGGTTCTGCAATTAGTAAATTACCTTGGATAATTTTAGTTGAAAACATTAATCTTTTTTTATTACTACAAATTTATTCAAAAAAAAAACCACGCAATGCGTGGCTTAAATTTATTTTGTAAATTATTAGTTTACAGCTGATTCTAATTCAGCTCCAGCTTTAAATTTAACAACTTTTTTAGCAGCAATTTTAATAGTTGCTCCAGTTTGTGGGTTTCTTCCGTCTCTAGCTGCTCTTGCAGATACAGACCAAGATCCAAATCCTACTAATGATACTCTACCTCCTTTTTTTAGGGTACCACTTACATTTCCTAAAAATGATTCTAAAGCTGATTTTGCAGCTGCTTTAGTAATTCCTGCGTCTGCAGCGATTGCGTCAATTAATTCTGATTTGTTCATAATAATAGATATTAAATGTTGGTTAAAAATTTCATTACTGTAACAAAATTAATAGGAATTCATTACTGTGCAAGAGTTTTTTTAAAAATCTACGTCTTTTGTTGATAACTTATCATTTTTGTTGATAAAGACGCTAATTATTGCCTTTTTTTTAATATATTTAATCCCTTAATACCCTATAAAACCAAGGCTTTTTCCGAAAATAACATTCCATTTAATAGTTCAGATGCAGTCATTTTTTTCTTTCCCGGAAATTGTAAACTTATAATTTTGATAAATCCATCCGAAACAGCAACTTTAATTTGTTTTTTTGTGGTTAGAATCGTTCCTACATTATAAGTGTGATTTTCTAAACAAATACTCGATTCATAAATCTTCACATTCCATACTTGGTTATTATCTTTAAAATAACACCAAGCAACGGGATAGGGTGAAAGTCCCCTAATTTGATTGTGAATTTCAACCCCAGATTTACTCCAATCAATTTTGCAATTTTCTTTATCTAATTTATAGGCTGTTTTGATATCTTTACAATCTTCTTGAATTGTAGGAGAAATTTGTTCTTTCTCAATCAATTTTAGGGTAGTAATAACTGTTTCACTTCCTAAAATCATTAATCGGTCATGTAGTTGACCTGCATTTTCATCAGGATAAATAGGAGTTTCAGCTCTCAAAATCATAGCTCCAGTATCAATTTTATCATCTATATAAAAGGTAGTAACGCCAGTTTTAGATTCTCCATTGATAATTGCCCAATTTATAGGTGCTGCTCCACGATAATTTGGAAGCAAAGATGCATGTAAGTTGAAAGTTCCGTATTTTGGCATATCCCAAACAATTTTAGGTAACATTCTAAAAGCAACAACAATCTGTAAATTGGCTTTTAAAGCCTTTAATTCTTCTAAGAAAGCTGGATCTTTTAAATTAGTAGGTTGTAAAAGGGCAAGGTTGTTTTCCAATGCATATTCTTTTACTGCAGAATATTTTATCTTTTGGCCACGACCAGCAGGTTTGTCTGCAGCAGTAATAATTCCTACAACCTCATAGTTGTTCTTTATTATTGTGTCCAAAATGCCAACAGCAAATTCTGGGGTTCCCATAAAAACGATTCTCAATTTTTCCATTTCTATTTTAAGGTGTATCTGTTGTTGGATGTTAATATAATTTTGCCACTCTCTAATAAGTTTTGTAATGCAAAGATAATTTCATCTGATGACTTATTAATACTATATTGTATTTCTCTTGAATTTTGAGCTCCTTTCTCCTTAAGAATTAATAAAATCTGATCTCTCAAATCTTCACTTTCATTTGTCTTTTTACCTTTTGAAATACAATAGGAGCAAATTCCGCAATCATCAATTATTTTTTCTTCAAAATAATTTAGTATGAATTTACTTTTACAATTTGAATTTTCAAAGGTATATTCAATAACCGAGTTTAACTGATTTCTTTTTAAATTATTTTGTATTTCTAAATATTTAGATACGGAATTAATTGTTCGATTGTCCTCACGAATTACATTAAAAATAATACTGGTATCATTACTTTTAGCTTGATAATCAATAATTCCTTTATCTTTTAATTGTAATAATAATGAATTCACGATATCTTCTGTTGTTTCCGCTTTTTTTGCAATAAAATTTAAATTTATTGAAGCCGGTACCTCATGAATTCCTGGATAAGTACGAAGTAATGCTAATATAATTGGTTCTTCTCGTTTATTCAAACTTATGTATCTAATAACTTCTTTCGAGGATATAATAAATTGAACCGTAACTTTTTCAGAAAATTCCTGTGATAAAGTGACTATACCTTGACGATCTAAAAACTGTAAGGCATTGTAGGTTTTAATTATTGGAAATTGATATTTGTTACAAAACTGATTTAAATTAAATGTAAATCGATTTTCAATTCCTTCACCATAAGCAATTTGGAAGTAATTACACAATTTTATAAACATATTATTTAAGAAATCCTTATCTGGTAAAACAGAAATAAATTGATTTTCAGCATTCAATTTATCATAGGTACTGGTCAATAAAATAGCATAGGCTCTTTCTTCATTTCTTCCGGCCCGTCCTGCTTCTTGATAATAATTTTCTAAATTTTCAGGAAGTTGAATGTGAATTACGGTTTTAACATTTGCTTTATCTATTCCCATTCCAAATGCGTTGGTAGCAACAATTACTTGTGCTTCTTCCGACATCCAAATTTGCATATTTTTTTCTTTTTCTTTAACAGATAAACCTCCGTGGTAATAGGTTGAACGAAATCCTAAGGACTGCAACTGAGATGAAATATCTAAACATGATTTTCTATTTCGAACATAAATAATAGATGGCTCTGGATTTTTATTTAAAATTTGCTCTAACATGAATAGTTTATCTTCAGCTTCAATAACATAATAGGCAATATTATCTCTTTTAAAAGATTTTTTAAAAATTGCTGTATTTTTTAATCCCAATTGTAAAATAACATCGTCTTGAACTCTTTTAGTGGCAGAAGCAGTTAAGGCAATGAATGGAATTTTTGAAAAATGAAGTTTTAAATTTGAAATTTTTAAATAAGAAGGTCGAAAATCATGCCCCCATTGCGAAACACAATGCGCCTCGTCAATTGCAATCATAGATATTGGTAATTGTTTGATTCTTTCTAAAATCCATTCCGTTTGTAAACGCTCTGGCGAAAGATAAATAAATTTGTAATTACCGAATTTACAATTGTCTAAAAGCACAGAAATTTCATCAGATTTTAATCCTCCTGTTAATGCAATTGTTTTAATATCAAGATTTTGTAAATTTTGAACTTGATCATTGATTAAGGCAATTAAAGGAGAAATTACCAAACAAATACCTTCTTTCATCATAGCTGGAATTTGAAAACAAATTGATTTTCCACCTCCTGTTGGTAATAAGGCAAATGTATCTTGGCCACTCAAAACGGAATCTATAATTTCTTTTTGAAGTGATCTAAACTTATCATGTTTCCAATATTTTTTTAGAATTTCTAGCGCTTGTGGCATTTAATAGTGCTTTAATATTTTAAGGAAAAATATTTTTGTTAAAATTAATTTTATCTAAGATAAAAAGAATTCTATTATCTAGACTATCTCTTGGAACTTCAATTAAATTATAGCCAAATTTTGTATATGTTTCAACAAGATGGTGGTGAATTAGTACTGACTGCTCGAAGTTTTCATAACGAGCTTCATCACCAACATAAATTTCCTTCCATGGAGGGAGAATAAACACCTCGGAATAACTATTTTCTATACAGGCAGTTTCAAAAAAAACAGGGTAGGAGTCACCAATATAGTGCATGTAAGCCAATACATCTGGAATTCCTCGATCTATAAAAACTATTTGATGTGGTTCGTTGAGAGCTTCTAAATATTGTTTTTTTCTACCTTCCAATAATAACTCACTGAAAAGCAAGGGTTGTTCTAAGAATAGTTGATCAATACCTCGTTTTTTAGCTTCCATTGTTACCTCACGAGAAATTTCAGGATAACAACAATAACCTCGGGCTTTTAACTCATCGATAATTGATGTTTTTCCAGTACCGGGACCACCAATAATAACTATAATTTTCTTTTGCACAATTTAAAACTTGATTACAAACATACTCAAAGATATTGGTTTTTTAAAAGATATTTATCAAACATAGATTTAATATTTTTTACCACTTTATATTTCATATTATTTACCTTATATTTGCTATATTTTATTTTTATATGGATAAAAAGACTTCTGATTTTTATGAAAGACTTCGTTTGGAATTAAATAATAATACTTCCTGGCCTACAAAATATTTATTTAAATTCATTGTTCCAAATGATCAATATAAAATAGATAAAGTTGAAAATGCTTTCAATAATATGGGGGCCGTAATAGATACTAAACAATCAAAAACAGGAAAATACACCAGTATTTCAATTAACGTACAAATGCAAAATGCACAAAATATAATAGACAAATACCTTGAAGTGTCAACTGTGGAAGGTATAATTTCACTTTAATTATGGAACCAAAATATCAAAAAGAAATTGCTAATGAGGTTGTATTTAATTTAGAATACAATTCAGAAAGACCTCACTTAATTATTCCCGAATATGGTCGTCATTTACAAAAATTGATTGATCAAGCCACGGCAATTGAGGACCCAATTGAAAGAAATAAAGCGGCAAAATATATTATTCAAGTAATGGGAAGTTTAAATCCACATTTACGGGATGTTTTGGATTTTCAGCATAAATTATGGGACCAGTTATTTATTATGTCCGATTTTAAATTAGATGTTGAATCACCATATCCTATTCCAACACGCGAAGTATTGCAACTTAAACCCGATTTATTAAATTACCCACAAAATTTCCCAAAATATCGTTTTTATGGTAACAATATTAAATACATGATTGATATTGCTAATAAATGGGAAGAAGGAGAAATGAAATCGGCTTTGGTGAAAGTCATAGCTAACCATATGAAGAAAAGTTATTTGAGCTGGAACAAAGACACCGTAAAGGATGAGGTTATATTCGAACATTTATATGAACTTTCAGAAGGCAAAATCAATATGCTTCAAAGTGATGAAGTATTATTGAATACCTCAGATCTAATGAGAACAAATAAGAAAATTTCAAATAAAACGAATTCATCAGGATCAAATATTAAACCTAAAATTTCAAAAACAGGTAAATTAAACAATCAAAATCATAAAAATAAAATCAGAAAATCATTATAAATAGTTGGATTTAAGATTTAACTATTTTAAAATTTATTAATTCAAGTATGGGAACATTTAAAATTGAAGGTGGTATTCGACTTAAAGGAAATATTACTCCTCAAGGAGCAAAAAATGAAGCATTACAAATATTATGTGCAGTACTTCTAACTCCACAAAAAGTCACTATCAATAACATTCCTGACATTATTGATGTCAACAAATTAATAACTTTACTTGGAAATTTAGGAGTAAAAATTCAAAGAAATTCACCTAGTTCTATCACTTTTCAAGCTGATGAAGTAAATGTAGGTTACCTTGAAACAGAAGCATTCAAAAAAGAAGGAGGTTCATTGAGGGGTTCAATTATGATTGTTGGGCCACTTTTGGCTCGTTTTGGAAAAGGATATATTCCAAAGCCTGGAGGAGATAAAATAGGAAGAAGAAGATTAGACACTCACTTTGAAGGATTTATTAATTTAGGAGCAAAGTTTCGATATAATAGAGAAGATCATTTTTATGGAGTTGAAGCTCCTGACGGGTTGAAAGGAACCAATATGTTATTAGACGAGGCTTCAGTAACTGGTACAGCAAATATTTTGATGGCTGCTGTTTTAGCTAAAGGTAAAACAACTGTTTATAACGCTGCTTGTGAACCCTATTTACAACAATTAAGTAAAATGTTGAATTCAATGGGAGCTAAAATTACTGGCGTTGGGTCTAATTTATTAACCATTGAAGGAGTGGAAAGTCTTAATGGTTGCAAACATACAATTCTTCCAGATATGATAGAAATTGGATCATGGATTGGACTTGCTGCTATGACTAGAAGTGAAATTACTATCAAAAATGTAAGTTGGGAAAATCTCGGAATTATACCAAATACATTCAAAAAATTGGGTATTACTCTTGAAAAAAGAGGAGACGATATTTATATTCCAGCTCACAATGACGGTTACGAAATAAAAACCGATATAGATGGTTCAATCCTAACTATTGCAGACGCGCCCTGGCCAGGATTTACACCTGATTTATTGAGTATAGTTTTAGTAGTTGCTACTCAAGCTAAAGGGGATGTTTTAATTCATCAAAAAATGTTTGAAAGCCGATTGTTTTTTGTAGACAAATTGATAGATATGGGAGCTAAAATAATGCTTTGTGACCCTCATAGAGCAGTAGTAATGGGACACAATTTTCAATCTCAATTGAAAGCTACAACTATGTCTTCTCCCGACATTCGTGCCGGAATTTCATTACTAATTGCTGCCCTTTCAGCTAAAGGGACTAGTACTATTCAAAACATTGAACAAATTGACAGAGGTTACGAAAGAATTGACGAAAGATTGAGAGCAATTGGCGCTAATATCGTCAGAGCCTAAATTTTTTTAGGATTTACCTAAAATAAAATGAAAACAATTGAACAAACTGCTGTTAATGCAACTTACTTTAGTGTTGTTGGAAATACTTGTTTAGCACTTATTAAAGGTATTGCAGGTGTTTTTGGTAATTCTTATGCGCTAATTGCAGATGCCATTGAATCGACTACAGATATTTTTTCGTCTTTTTTAGTTTTATTTGGTATAAAATATTCTAATCGTCCTGCCGATTCAAATCACCCTTATGGTCACGGTCGTGTAGAACCCTTAATTACTTTTTTGGTAGTTGGGTTCTTAATCACTTCTGCAGCCATAATTGCCTATAAAAGTATAATTAACATTTTTACTCCACATGAATTGCCGAAGCCATGGACATTAATTGTTTTGGGAGCAATAATTATTTGGAAAGAATTTTCCTACCGATTGGTAATGAAAAAAGGTGTTCAAACTAATAGTTCCTCACTTAAAGCAGATGCTTGGCACCATAGAAGTGATGCAATTACATCTGTAGCAGCATTTTTAGGAATCTCTATTGCGTTGTTTTTAGGAAAAGGATATGAATCAGCTGATGATTGGGCCGCTCTTTCAGCCTCTTTTTTTATTTTATACAACAGTTACCTTATTTTTAGACCAGCTTTAGGAGAAATTATGGATGAACATCTATATGAAGATTTAGAAATTAAAATTCGAAAAATATCTTTAAGTGTTGAAGGAGTTATTGATACCGAAAAATGCTATATTCGAAAATCAGGAATGAAGTACCATGTTGATTTACACGCTGTGGTGGATGGAAATATTTCAGTAACTAAAGGGCATGATATTGCTCATTTATTGAAAGATACTTTACGAAATAATATAGCAGAATTGGGACATGTATTAATTCATATCGAGCCAAATTAAAAATTACTTAGTCAAGCGCATTCAGTATTTTTAAACCAAAAATAACACCATCTCCAATATAACCATTTTGATAAGATCTTATATAATCCAATCTAAAAAGTTTGAATTTCCCAAAACCTAAATTGTCTAAACCAATTGTATATTCTGTGTATGGAATTCTATTTGGAACGGCTAATTGATGGAATCCTATTATTAAAGTAGATTTTAATTTGTTAATTAATGGTATTTTATTGGTAAAAAAACCTCTATCATTATGCTCTATATGAGCTTCAAAATAGCTTTCATTAGTACTATTTGTGTAATAAGGCATAAAATTAAACACATTTAAATAACGATCAGTTCCACCTATGTGAGTTTGATTTCCGTTGAAATGTTTATAATCCATAAAGGCAATATTATTTGCGTTAAAAAATTTACCTGATTTTAAATTCAACGCGAGGTTACCCTTGTTTCCCATATTTATATCATAAAATACACGAGTACTTAAATGTTCAAATTCATATTTTTTATCGCTTGCAGCTATTCCTTTTTCATAACCAAAGAAAAGAGTTGGGTATTTTTCATTTCTAAAATTGAATTTTCCATCTGGGCGAGAATAATATTTGTTTCCAAAATTAATTCTTGCATTTAAAACTATCTTAACTAAATTATGTTTTTCAAATCCCGGATTTAAATTATCATTTTCATCTAGTGGATTGTTTGATGTATAGGGGATATCATTTTTAATTATGGTATAATCGGTGGTATTAAAGAGTGGTTTTCGCTGAACGTATTCCATTTTTCCATTAATATTAATTCCATTTGCAATATCCTGACCATAATTTAATCTTATAAATTCTAAATTATACAATTTCATGTAATTGCTTTTAAAGAATAGAGTGCTACTAGTATTAATAAATGAACTTATCGGTTCATTACTATTAAATTGTTCCACTTTTGTTCCACCCAGAATAGATATATTGGAGTAATTTTGATTGTTAAATTGGTGATAAAATCTACCAGTTGCCCGAATTCTATCTTCTGAAAATCCGTAATTAATATCGGCTCTAATCTCTGTTCTCTTTCCCTTGTCTTCATTGCGTTTATAGTAACTAAAACCGGTTGACATATTATAACCCTGAACAGTATTAAAAGTTAACGAACTTAAGTCCATCAATCCAGCGTAATTAAAACTCATTTTTTTAAAAGAGTTTTTATAGGTATATCCAAAAATCAGATTACTAATTTTAAATTTATTATTTTTTTTATCTATTGAATCAAGGTAAGTTTTTGAATTACGAACAAAATAGATACTATCTTTTTTTCGGTAGTCTAGAAATTCTTCGTTGGTTAAAGGAATAGGACGGTTTTTATTCCAATAGATACTATCTTTTTTGTTTGCGTTTTCCTCGAAACTTAGCACTTCATTTCCAAAAGTTTTTTTCTCGAATGAATTAATAAATTCATAATTACTAAAAACATAATTAAATTTACCACTGAATTTAATACCAAATATTCCTGCACTGAATGATAAACTTTGAGAATTTTTTGCCCAAATTTTATTTTTAGAATTGTAACTATAGTTTTGTTTTAAATTCATAGACTCTAAAAATTCGTTCTTCATTCTATAGCCTTTAATGTCTAAATCAACTGCGTAAATCGCCCAACTATCATCAACAATATACAGGTATCCTTCAAAAACAGGTTCGTTATCTCTTTTTGGAATTACTTTAATTTTACAAATTTGTTGTCTGTTTTCATCAAAGAAAGTACCTTCTAATTTATATTTGTAATAATTGAAAGCATTATTAGCGATCGGGGAAATCATGCTTATATTGAAATCTATGGTGTTGTTATAAAAATCATACATTGAAGATTCAGCAGTATTGTAACTAAAACCGTTATTATTACCGCTGATTTTTGAAGCTATGATTTTCTCTTTTAAATTGTTGGGTTTTTCATAAGAAATTTTTGAAAAAGTTTCTGATAAATAGATTATTCCACTTCCAGTTGAATCAATATTCGCACCTAATTGTTCACCAAGATCAATTTTTTGACCAAAAATTTTCTTTGGAAGATCTTTAACTTTAAAAATTCCTCTTGAGTAAAAGTCGGCCTTGAATTTTCCAGTTTTATCCGAGTTTTCTTTTTTGCTTGCAATAGCACTTCGAATAATTTCATTGGCTGGATTTTCTTTTTGATTTATTATAACTTCATTGAGAGTGTAATTTTCTTCAATCATTTTTACATTCAGTAAATAGGGTAACTTTTCTACGTTTACAGTAATTTTTTGAGTTTTGAATCCCAAATATTGAAATACTATAGTGTGTTTCCCGATTGTCTTAATATTTAATTCATATATTCCGTTGTCATTTGAGGTAGTCCCATTGTAGGTATTTGACGAAAAAATAGTTACAAAAGCTAGCGGATTTCCATTTTCATCGGAAACAGTTCCTTTAATTTGAGCAAAATTTGAAATACAGACTAATAATAATAAATGGGATAATTTTTTCATGATTTGCATTTTTTTTATCGACGAATTAGTTCCAGAATTGTTACGAATTATTTTATGACAAAAATGCCTGTAAAGCCAATTCATAACTTTTTAAACCAAATCCTATAATTACTCCTTTAGCATTTGCCGAGATATAGGATTGATGTCTAAATGTTTCTCTGGAGAAAGTATTAGAAATATGTACTTCAATTACAGGTGTTGAAATTGCTTTTACTGCATCGCCAATTCCAACTGAAGTATGAGTATAAGCCGCTGCATTTAAAATTATTCCATCGTAAATAAATCCAGCCTCTTGTATCTTGGAAATTAACTCACCTTCTATATTACTATGAAAATAAACCAACTCTATGTTTGGATATTTGTTTTTTAATCCTGTAAAATAATCTTCAAATGTTTGTTGACCATAAATTTCAGGTTCTCTTTTACCTAACAAATTTAAATTTGGGCCGTTTATGATTATAATTTTCATTTTTTTTGTAAAAGTATGAAAACTTGAAGATTATTATTGTTGTATTATTGTTAAAACTATAAAAAAAAATAGATGGATTTAGATAGTTATTAGTTTCTAACTTATCTTTTTGTTAATAAAAATCACTTCTAAATCGATTGAAATATAGAAATGTTAATAAACTTGTTAATAACTATAACTTTACATAATTAATTTCAAGTACTTAAAATATTTAATTTTACTATTATTAATTTTTAAATAAACAAAAATGAAAAAAATTATTTTAACTGCTGTTGCAGTATTCGCATTTAGCTTTGCTAATGCACAAGATTCTAAGTCTTTTGGTTTCGCTAAAGGAGACATTTACGCTACTGGTACTGTAAGTAGTTCAAGTACTTCAGTAAGTGGTTCAAGTACTGCTACTAATTTTGCTCCTTCAGTTGGGTATTTTGTAACTGATGCTATTGCATTAGAAGCTGGATTTTCTACAGCTAGCAGTGGTAATGTAAAATCAAGTGATTTTCAAGTTGGTGCTGCTTATGTATTTAATGCTAAAAATCAGTTTTCTACAAATGTATCATTAGGATTAGCATTTGGTTCTGGAACCGATGGTGGCGACTACAAATCTATGGGATTACAATTAGCTTATGGTCTTAACTATTTCGTATCTAATCATTTTGCAGTAAGAGCTAATATAGCTGGTTTAAGTTATGTTTCTGTGACTCCAAATGGAGGAAGTGCTGTAAGTAACACAACAATTGGATTAGATATGTCTAGCCTTTCATTAGGATTGGTTTACAAATTCTAATAAGAAATTTTGAAAATTTAAAACCACGCTTTAGGCGTGGTTTTTTTTATAAAATAAAATAAAAAAACTTGAATTATTTAATGGTTAATAAGTTGTTGATAATATTGTTAATAACTATAAAAACCCTCCTATTTATTTAGGTTTATAATCTATAAATTTGATTTATATTAACTTTAAATATAATTTATATGAAAAAAATTTTATTGACTGCAGTAGCAGTTTTCGCATTTAGTTTTGCTAATGCTCAAGACACTAAATATGGTGTTAAAGGAGGTTTGAACATGTCAAATAATTCATCTGAAGGTTCTAAAAGTATTACTTCCTTCCATTTAGGTGTTTTTGCTCAATTCAAGATGAATGATAAATTCGCTATTCAGCCTGAATTATTATATTCTGGACAAGGTGCGAGTACCGATTTAGGTACCGTTAATTTAAATTACCTTAATATTCCTGTTATGGCTAAATATAATGTAGCTGATGCTTTCAGTATTGAAGCAGGTCCTCAAATAGGTTTCTTAATGTCAGCTAAATTCGGATCATTAGATTTTAAAGATCAATGTAACTCAACTGATTTTGGTTTTAATTTAGGTGCTGGTTATGATTTAAATGAAACGATGTCTTTAGGATTACGTTACACAATGGGTTTATCAAATGTTGAAAAAGACGTTGCTGGACAATCAAATAATTCAAAAAACTCTAACATTCAATTGTCTTTTGGATACAAATTCTAATTAAAATTTTTAAAAATATAAAACCACGCTCTAAGCGTGGTTTTTTTATGAAAAATAGTTTTTCTTTGTAATAATGAATTGGAATACTTACATAAAAAGTTATCAATCCTATTTGCGAATTGAAAGAGGAATGTCTATGAATACCATTGACAATTATTCTTTTGATATTGAGCGATTGTGTCTCTTTTTGGAGGATAATTCAATCTCCGTTTCGCCAATTACTATTGGCGAAGAAACAATACAGCAATTTATTTATCATATTGCAAAACAATTAAATGCAAGGTCACAAGCCAGAATAATTTCAGGTTTGAAAAGTTTTTTTTCCTATTTGATATTCGAAGATTATAGATCTGACAATCCTTTGGAATTAATAGAAACTCCTAGAATTGGTCGAAAACTCCCCGATACCTTATCTATTGTTGATATTGACCGCCTTATTGCTGCAATTGATTTAAGTTCTAATGAAGGAGAAAGAAATAGAGCTATGCTCGAAACACTTTACGGCTGTGGATTGCGCGTTTCGGAATTAATTAGCCTAAAAATATCTGATCTTTTTTTTGAGGAGGGTTTTGTAAAGATTACCGGAAAAGGCAACAAGCAACGATTTGTTCCAATTGGTTCTTACACTCAAAAATATATTGAAATATATAAAGACAATATAAGATCTCATTTGAATATCCAAAAAGGGCATGAAGACACTTTGTTTTTAAATAGGAGGGGGCGTCAATTAACTCGGGCTATGATTTTTACAATAATTAAAGATTTAGCTGTAAAAATTGATCTTAAAAAAACAATAAGTCCGCATACTTTTCGTCATTCATTTGCAACCCATTTACTTGAAAATGGTGCTGATTTACGTTCTATACAATTAATGTTAGGACATGAATCAATTACAACTACAGAAATTTATGTACATCTTGACAGAAAACATTTATCGGAAATTATGAATAAGTTTCACCCTAGAAAGTGATTTGGTTATTGGTTTAATCTTTTAATTAGATGATTCGGGTAAGAAGTAATTTATGTTTTGCAGAAGTCTAAATTCAAGATCCGAAGTTGCGTGAGGGGGTGAAGCGAAAAGCCCACAACCAAAGAAGCGTTTGCTGAAATTGGTGAGGACTTGTAGCGAAAAACCCGACCGAGTTCATTACGGGGTTTATCTTTAATAAATCGTTCTAAACGAGGGCACGCCAAAAAAAATATTAGTAATAAAAAAAGGCTTACTAATATATTAATAAGCCTTAGAATTATTTTAAAAGAGAATTATTTTGCAATATTAACCGCTCTTGTTTCTCTAATTACGGTTACTTTTACTTGACCAGGATAGGTCATTTCTGTTTGAATTTTTTGTGAAATTTCAAATGATAAAGTGGCTGCATTATCATCTGAAACTTTTTCACTTTCAACGATTACACGCAACTCTCTTCCTGCTTGAATTGCATAAGCATTTTTAACTCCGTTGAATCCGAAAGCAACTTCTTCAAGGTCTTTTAAACGCTGAATGTAGGAATCTAAAACTTGTCTTCTTGCTCCAGGACGAGCTCCAGAAATAGCATCACAAACTTGGATAATCGGAGAAAGTAAAGATTTCATTTCAATTTCATCGTGGTGAGCTCCAATGGCATTACAAACTTCTTCTTTTTCACCATATTTTTCAGCCCATTGCATTCCTAATAAAGCGTGTGGTAAATCACTTTCTGCATCTGGCACTTTACCAATATCGTGCAATAAACCAGCTCTTTTTGCAAGTTTAACATTCAATCCTAATTCCGCTGCCATAATTCCGCATAGCTTAGAAACTTCTCTAGAGTGTTGCAATAAGTTTTGACCATAAGAGGAACGGTATTTCATTCTACCTACCACTTTAATCAATTCTGGGTGCAATCCGTGAATTCCTAAATCTATAACTGTTCTTTTACCAACTTCGATAATTTCGTCGTCAATTTGTTTGGCCGTTTTTGCTACTACCTCTTCAATTCTTGCAGGGTGAATTCTACCATCAGTAACTAATTTATGAAGTGATAAACGAGCAATTTCTCTTCTTACAGGATCAAAACAAGATAATATTATTGCTTCTGGGGTATCATCAACAATAATTTCTACTCCTGTAGCTGCTTCTAAGGCTCTAATATTTCGTCCTTCTCGACCAATAATTCTTCCCTTAACATCATCTGATTCAATATTAAATACAGAAACGCAATTTTCTACTGCTTCTTCAGTACCAACTCTTTGAATAGTATTGATTATTATTTTCTTTGCTTCTTGTTGAGCAGTTAGTTTAGCTTCTTCAATGGTATCTTGAATTTGAGCCATTGCTTTGGATTTGGCCTCCGTTTTTAAGCTTTCAATTAACTGATTACTTGCTTCTTCTGCTGATAAACCAGATATAACTTCTAATTGGTTTAACTGGCTTTTATGCATTTTATCAACCTCGATTTGTTTCTTGTCTAGAATTTCAATTTTTGCTTGATATTCAGCTGTTTTTGCTTCAAAATCATCATTAATTTTCTTGGCTTTTGCCAACTCGTTTGAAATTTGTGATTCTTTATCTCGAATTCTCTTTTCAACTTCGGCCACTTTTCTTTCTCTTCCTAGAATTACTTCTTCGTGTTCCGATTTTAATTCGATAAATCTCTCTTTAGCTTGAAGAATTTTATCTTTTTTGATATTTTCTCCCTCTATATTTGCATCTCTTATGATTGAAGCAGCCTCCTTTTTAGCATTTTTAACTAAACTTGAAACACTGCTTTTCTCCATTACTTTTGCAAGAATAAAACCTCCTGCAACTCCTATTATTCCTGAAATAATTATAATTAATGTACTGTCCATGATTGTGTAAAATTTATATATAAAAAAACCTACATTAGAATGCTTGTATAAACTCTTAAATACAAGTTTTGAGCTAACTCATTGTTCAAGCTTTCACGGAATGGTGACATGCTATAGTAATGATGATTTGCTCATTCTAAATTATTAGTGTTGAGTTTACCAAATAGAAACTAATGTAGGCAGTATCTTAGTTATGTTAAGAACGTATTATTTTTCGAGATAATTTACTATTAATTCATTGATTTTATTAAGTCTTTCGTTAGTTTTTTCATTATCGACCGACTTGTCAATTTGCTTTTGTTCTAATTGAGAGGCAAATTGTAAGGCGCACATTGCCAATACATCTTGTTTATCTCGAACCGCATAATTTTCTTCAAATTGCTTAATCATAATATCAATTTTCTTGGAAGCACTTCGAAGCCCTTCCTCCTGAGATATATCTACCGTTAAGGGATAAACTCTGTCGGCAATTGATATTTTAATTTTAAGCTTCTCATCCATAGTTTTTCTAATCTGATAACTGTGTTATACAGTAATCAATTTCTCGGATTAATGAATTTATTTTTAGCTTTGTATCTCTTTTATTTTCTTCACTGCCAAGTAGCGAATTAGCCATTTTGATTGAATTGTATTTTGATTTTAAAAGCTCAATCTCAGTTAATTGGTCCTTAATAATTTTAGCAGAATCATTTAATTCTCCTTCTAAAACAACATTTTTTTTCTCTAAAGCATCTAATTTACCAAAGAGTTTCTCAATATTACTTTCTAGAGTTTTAATTATATCTGCCAATTCACTCATAATGAAACTAAATCATCACTTAATCTACAAAGTTACTATTCCTAATTTAATTATTCTGATATTTTGTCATTTTTTTTTTACCAATTATTATATTATTTTTTAATATTTTGAAATTTAGTAGTTTATATCACTTTTTCTTTTTTAGATATGAAACTTTTTTTAATTTAGCAGAAACCTTTAAAATGAAATATTGCCTACTTTGCTTTTTGATATATGCCTCAGTTTTTTCGCAAAATAATTATCCAAAAGATTATTTTTCTTCTCCTTTAGAAATCCCTACTCAATTATCTGGAAATTTTGGTGAATTAAGACCAAATCATTTTCATGCAGGTTTTGATTATAAAACTCAAAAAAAAGAAGGTTTAAATGTGCATGCCGCTGCCGAAGGATATGTTTCTAGAATCAAAATTTCCACTTTTGGTTACGGAAAAGCAATTTACATCACCCATCCTAATGGTTTCACAACAGTTTACGGACATTTAAGCTCGTTAAGTCCCAAAATTGATTCTTATTTGAAAGCGGAACATTATAAATTGAAGTCGTTTGAAGTTGATTTGTATTTAAAACCTACCGATATTCTAATTTCCAAGGATGAAATAGTAGCTTTATCAGGAAATACCGGAGGTTCTGATGGTCCACATTTACATTTTGAAATTAGAGATTCTCAAACCGAAAAAGTCATTAATCCTGCTTTTTTTGGACTGGGGAATGATATTATTGACAATCAAAAACCTATAATTACCAATTTATTTGTTTACCCCTTAGATGAGAATTCTGTCGTGAATAAATCAAAAAATCCCTTTATGATTAATCTTTCTTTGCAAAAAGATGGTAACTTTAATTGCGATAAGATTTTAGCAAAAGGACCAATAAGTTTTGGAATTAATACCTATGATTTGTCGGATTTTTCTTGGGATAGAAATGGAGTTTATAAAGTGGAAACTTTTTTAAACGGGAAAACAATTTATGGATATCAATTTGATACTTATTCCTTTGATGAAATGCGTTATGTAAATGCCTTAATTGATTATGAAAGATACAAAAAAACCGGTCAAAGAGTTCAAAAACTATTTATGAAAACTCCTTTTCCATTGAGTATTATTAATAAAAATGATGGATACGGAAAGATTGATGTTTCGCAAAATACCAACTTAAATTATCGAATTGAAATATCTGATATAAATTCAAACAAAACTACTATATCTATTCCTATTGAATATTCTGATGTCGATGCAACAGATACTTTAAAAGTTAAAAAAACCAAGTTTTTAGTAAAATCAGACAAAGAATACAACTTTGAAAAAGGGAACTGGTCATTTTATGTACCAAAAGGTACTTTTTACGATGATTTTTATTTGAATTTTGATGAAAAAGAAAATTCTTTATTTTTAAATAATCAAAATATTCCTGTTCATACAAATTTTTTAGTTTCAGTAATCGATACTATTTCTTCTAAACAGGATAAAGAAAAAATGTTTATAGCTTCAGTTGAAGATAAAAAAATAAATTTCAATTATACCAAATTAAAAGACAATACGTTTTCTACCTATACCAAAAACTGGGGAAAATTTTCATTGATAAAAGATGTAGTTCCACCTACAATAAAAATTGCAAAAAGCATTGAAGGTAAATGGATTAGTGATAAAAAATCAATAGAATTTATAATATCCGATGCGTTGTCTGGAATAAAAACATACGATGGATATTTAAACGGAAATTGGATTTTATTCGAATACGATTATAAAACAAAAAAAATAGTTCACTATTTTGACGATGGTATAGTTGCAGAAGGACTAAACAATTTAAAAATAGTTGTTACCGATAATGTTGGAAATTCTTCTATCTTTGAAACACAATTTTTCAGAAGTCAAACAAAAAAATAAATTTTCTTGAAAATCAAAAATCTTCTTTTTACCATAGCGTTATTATTCATTGGAAATTATGTTTTTGCTCAATTTGCTAGGGTAAAAGGAATTATTTTAGATGAAAATAATAATCCGGTCGAAAACGTAAATATTTCTTACCAAACGAAATCTACAACTACCAACGCAAATGGCTTTTATTCTTTGACTGTGCCAGCAAATAAAAAAATCACCCTAATTTTTACTCATATTTCACTCAAGAAAACCACAGCTACATTGGAATTAAAACCCAACGAAGATTTTGAATTTAATGTTACTATGAACGACAATGCTGAGCAAATGGGCGAGGTGATTATTACAACAAAAAACAGAAAACGAATTCAGGGAATTACTACAATTGAACCCGAAATGATTAGAAAAATTCCAGGAGCAAATGCAGGAGTTGAAAATATTTTGAAAACACTACCAGGGGTTTATTCTAAAAATGAATTGAGTACACAATATGCTGTTCGTGGTGGAAATTACGATGAGAATTTAGTTTACGTTAATGAAGTTGAAGTTTACCGACCTTTTTTAGTTCGCTCCGGTCAGCAAGAAGGGTTGAGTTTTACCAACACTGATTTAGTTCAAAATGTTGATTTTTCTGCCGGTGGTTTTCAATCTAAATATGGTGATAAATTATCGTCTGTTTTAGACATCACTTATCGACGACCAACAAAATTTGGAATTAATGCCGAAGCAAGTTTATTAGGTGGAAGTTTGGCTATTGATGCCGTTTCAAAAAACCAAAAATGGTCTGCAATTACAGGAGTTCGTTACAGAGATAATAGTTTGTTAGTAAATAGCCAACAAACAGAAACGAATTTCAGACCTACCTTTGCCGATCTTCAAACGAATATCATATATAATTCTTCAACCAAGTGGCAATGGAGTTTTTTAGGTAATATTTCTCAGAATAAATACAACTACCAACCCATTTCTAGACAAACAAATTTTGGAACTATCAACGAACCAATTGCGTTGCAGGTATATTATGAAGGTCAAGAAAAAGATAAATATGACACTTTTTTTGGGGCTTTTAAAACTACTTATAAACCGTCGGATAATTTCACAATAAAATTAATTACTTCTGCTTATCATACCTTAGAGCAAGAATATTTTGACATTTTTGCAGGTTATTTTTTAGGTGAAGTTGATACCAATATTGGCTCTGAAACCTTTGGTGGAGTAACTTTTAGTCGTGCTATTGGAACTCAATTAAATCATGCTCGAAACGATTTAGATGCATTAATTGTAAATGCTGAGGTAAAAGGGTTTCATGATTTGAAAAAAAATCAAGTGGAATGGGGATTCAAATATACCCGTGAAGATATACGGGACAGAGTAGTAGAATGGGAAGTTATTGATTCCGCTGGATTTTCAATAAATCCACCCATTTTGAATTTACCCATTAATGAACAACCTTATCATCCATATATAGGTCCATTAGTTCCATTTCAAAACGTAAGAGCTTTAAATTTTTCAACTATAGATAGACTTTCCGGTTACGTTCAGTTAAATAGAAAAACTAAGTTAGGAAATCATGATTTTTGGTTCAATATAGGTACCAGAATGCACCATTGGAATGTAAATGTATCTAATCAAGTTGGAAAAAGTCAAATTGAATTCAGTCCAAGAGCTCAGTTTGCCATTAAACCCGACTGGGAAAAAGACATAGTTTTCCGATTTTCAACAGGTTTATATGTCCAACCTCCCTCGTATAGAGAACTTAGAAATTCATCGGGGACAGTACTCACAGACGTAAAAGCTCAAAAATCAATTCATTTTGTATTAAGTAGTGATTATAGTTTTAAGATGTGGAATAGACCGTTCAAACTAGTTTCCGAAGCATACTATAAGATTTTAAATGATGTGAATCCTTATACATTGGATAATGTCAGAATTCGATATGCTGCAGATAATAATGCGGTTGCTTATGCTCAAGGTTTGGATCTTCGATTGAACGGTGAATTTGTGCCCGGTACTGAATCTTGGTTTAGCTTTGGCTATTTAAAAACTGAAGAAAATATAAATAGTAGAGGATATATCCCTAGACCTACCGATCAAACTTTGAAATTTGGTATCTTATTCCAAGATTACATGCCAAACCTTCCTAGTGTTAAATTGTACATGAATTTGGTTTATAATACTGGTCTTCCTGGTGGATCACCTTCTTATGCTGATCCTTATTTATATCAAAATAAAATGCGTGATTATCGTCGTGCAGATGTTGGATTTTTTAAAGTATTCACCGATAACAACAAGAATTTACCGAATGGTCATTGGCTAAAAAAATTTAAGGATTTATCAGCAGGTATAGAAATTTTTAATTTGTTTAATAATTTGAACGCGATAACTAATACCTGGGTTCGCGATGTTTATACAAAAAACCAATATGGAATACCTAATTTTATGACTACTAGGGTTTTCAACTTTAAAATATCGGCTAAATTCTAAATTAGGATATCACTTTCAAGATCGGATTTTTCTATTTTAAAATCAAATCCCAATCTGTGTACTAATTCAATTACCAAGTTTTTGTACCAGTTTTCGGATTTTGGATGTATGTAAATTTTTTCAATTAATTGGTTGATATCAACATCTATTTTTAAACCGTTATCAATTTTTAAATTAAATGAAGTTACATCAGTAATAATTCTAACTTCTCTCTCATATTGGAAACTTTTTCGTTTAAATAAAAAAGGGAAAAAGGTATTATCAAAAGGAATATATTCTTTTTTGTAATCTATATAATTTACCTCACCAATATGTTGTTCAAAGATTTTATCAAAATTTAATGCCTCTTGAATTCTACCAACAGTAGATTGAATAGCTAAACCTTCGCTTTTTTGAGTGAAAATTTGCCACATCGCAAAAGATTCATATTCATTTATATGCCAACTACTAATCACCACATTTTCACGGTGTGATTTATAATAATCTAAAAATGCGGGATTATTGATTGATAATTTTCGAATTTCTTCAAAGGTTGGTTCGCTGAAGGTTCCTTCATATTGGTCTTCAAATTTATCTGAACGTGAGAGAAATAATTTTCTATATAGCAGTAAATCAACAAATTTTGACAAGTCCAAATACTTCCAAACAATAGTGTTTGGATCTTCAGGAAGCTTGATATTGTTGTCGTTGATAAACATTTATATTATTTAACAGGTGTATTATTTTACTCAAAACTCTGCATTGTAACAAGCTTATTGTAGATTCCGTTTAAGGCAATCAATTCGTCGTGCGTTCCTTGCTCTACAATTTTTCCTTTTTGTAAAACCACAATTTTATCTGCTTTTTGAATTGTTGAAAGTCGATGTGCAATTACAATCGACGTTCTGTTTTGCATCATATTTTCAAGAGCAACCTGTACAAATTTTTCACTTTCTGTATCTAATGCTGAGGTTGCTTCATCCAAAATCATAATTGGCGGATTCTTCAAAACTGCTCGTGCAATAGATAATCTTTGCTTTTGACCCCCAGAAAGTTTGTTTCCGCTGTCGCCAATATTAGTATAAATACCGTTTGGTAACTCTTTTACAAATTCATAGGCATTTGCAATTTTCAACGCCTCGATAATTTCGTCATCGGTAGCGTCCAATTTACCTAATGAAATATTTGCTTTTATAGTATCATTAAATAAAATACTATCTTGAGTAACTAATCCCATCAAACCGCGTAAAGATTGCAAATTCATGTCTTTGATTGCAACAGAATCAATTTCTATTTTACCATCATTTACATCATAAAAACGAGTTAGTAAATTAGCAATAGTACTTTTTCCACTTCCCGATTGTCCAACTAATGCCACCGTTTGTCCTTTTTTCACTTCCAATGAAAAGTCTTTTAAAACATATTCATCCTCATATTTGAAATTGATTTTTTCAATATTAATTTTATCTTCGAAACTTGTTTTTTCAATTGCATTTTCTTTATTTACAATTGGATTTTCTTGTTCCAATATTTCTAAAATACGTTCAGCAGCTGCATTTCCTCTTTTAATATTATAGGAAGCTTTTGAAATTGATTTGGCTGGAGTTAAAATATTGTAGGCTAACCCCATATAGGTAATAAAAGCAGCGCCATTAAGTGAATGTTCAATTAATACCATATGACCTCCAAACCAAAGTAATACTGCAATTACCATAATTCCCATAAATTCACTTAAAGGTGAAGCTAGATTTTGTCGATTACCAATAGTATTGGATAATCCAAAAAATTTCGCTGTAGAATTTTGAAATACTTTACCAAAGTATTTTTCTGAGTTATAGCCTTTTACTACTTTTAAACCTCCAAGTGTTTCTTCAATGATGGAAAGAAATATTCCTTGTTCTTCTTGGGCTTTTGTAGATTGTTTCTTTAATTTTTTTCCAATAAGTGAAATTATTGTCCCTGAAATTGGAATAAAAATAAACACAAAAATTGTTAGTTTCACACTGATGGTAAACATGGCAATAATCGTAAATAAAATAGTTAATGGCTCTTTTACAACTAATTCTAATATCGATAAAAAGGAACTTTGAACTTCATTTACATCACCTGCAATTCTTGAAATAGTGTCTCCCTTTCTTTTTTCTGAAAAGAAGGCCAATGGTAAATCAAGGGTTTTCTTGTACATGGCATTTCGTATGTCTTTTAGAACTCCATTTCTAAGATAAGTGATAAAAAATAAGGCTAAATAATCAGATAGATTTTTTAATAAAAATATGGTAATAATTCCCGCTACCAATACTCCTAAAGTATAACCAATTCCATAAGTGTCGGTCATATTGGTCAAATAGTAACTGGAATAATCAGAAATGTATTTTTTTAATTCGAAAATTCCCGTAAAAGTTGGTTCAACATAATTTTGCTTTGTTTGACCAAACAATACATCCATCATTGGCATTAATGATATGAAGGATAATGTTCCAAAAAGTGCATATAAAACATTAAAAAAAATGTTCAAATAGGCATATTTTTTATAGGGAATTACAAAGGGTAATATTTTTTTAAAGTTACTCATTAATCAATCTTTAAATCCTCTAAAATCCTCTTGATTTTAGTATCTAATTTTGCATTTACTTCTTTAAAATCATCAACTGAATTCAAATTGGTATTTACACTTACATAAAATTTAATTTTTGGTTCTGTTCCACTTGGTCTTGCGGCAATTTTCGAACCTTCATCAGTATAATAAATCAATACATCCGATTTTGGAATAGACATCGTTTCTTTTTCACCAGTTAATAAATTGGTGGCAATTGATGTTTGATAATCTTCCATCATAATTATGCGCTCACCATTAATTTCCTTTAAAGGATTGGTGCGCATATTAATCATCATTTGCTTAATTTCTTCTAATCCTTCAATTCCTTTTTTAGTAATTGAAACCAAAAATTCTTTATAAAATCCGAAATCTACATATAAATTTAATAATTCTTGATAAACCGAACTTCCATTTGCTTTAGCGATAGCTGCAATTTCACATATTAGTAAGGTAGAAGCAACGGCATCTTTATCGCGAACGGCATCACCAACCATAAACCCAAAACTTTCTTCGCCACCACCGATGAATTCTAGTTCAGGAAAATCGTTGATCATTTTTGCAATCCATTTAAAGCCCGTTAATCCCACTTTGCATTCTACGTCGTAAGCTGTTGCTAATTCCATCATCATTGGAGTAGAAACAATTGTGGTTCCAACAAATTGTTTTCCATTTATTTTACCTGCCTTTTGCCATTGTTCTAATAAAAAACCAGTCATCAAAACCATGGTTTGATTTCCGTTTAAAAGAACCATTTCTCCTTCGTTGTTTCTAACAGCAACTCCCAATCTGTCACAGTCAGGATCTGTTCCAATAACAATATCCGCTTGAATTTTGTCTGCCAATTCCAATGCCATTTTCAAAGCTTCGGGCTCCTCAGGGTTTGGAGATTTTACGGTTGGAAAATCACCATTTGGATCAGATTGTTCGGCAACCAAATTCACATTGGTATATCCAGCTTGAGCTAATGTTTCAGGAACTGATTTTATTGAAGTTCCGTGTAAAGAGGTAAAAACAATGTTCAAATCACTTTTTGCAGCAGCCGAAGTATTGAAACTTGCATTTTCAATGGATGATTTTATAAACGCAGCATCTATTTCTGAATCAATATATTCAATTAAACTTTCATTTGCCTCAAATTTGATTTCATTGTATTTCAGTTCTTCAATTACATTTATTATTTCTGCATCTTGCGGTGGAACTAGCTGTCCTCCATCTTCCCAATACACTTTGTAACCGTTGTATTCTGGGGGATTGTGCGAAGCAGTAAGTACAATTCCTGCTTGACAACCCAAATATTTCAAAGCAAAACTCAATTCTGGCGTAGGTCGTAAATCGGAGAATAAATAAACTTTTATTCCATTTGCTGAGAAAACGTCAGCAACTACTTTTGCTAAAGTTTTACTATTATGACGGCAATCGAATGCAATTACTACTTTTAAATCTTTGTTTGGGAACACTTTTCGCATGTAATTTGAAAGTCCTTGCGTGTTTTTCCCTAGGGTGTATTTATTGATTCTGTTGGTTCCTACGCCCATAATTCCGCGCATTCCTCCGGTTCCAAATTCTAAATTTTTATAGAAACTCTCCTCTAAATTTTTAGGAGATGAGGTCATCATTTCCTTGATTTCATCGTGAGTTTCTTTATCGAAAATAGGCGTTAACCATTCGTTTACGGCAGTTAGTATTTTTGTAGGTAGTTCCATTATTTTAATGAGTTTAACTCAATTCTTTTGAAATTTTATATCGTTCTTCGTTGTTCTTAGTTCTTAAAATGATTTCACCTAAAAATCCTGCTAAAAATAATTGTGTTCCAATGATCATTGTGGTTAGTGAAATATAAAACCAAGGATTATTAGTCACTAATTCATAAGGCATTCCGTGGTAAAGCTTATATAATTTTAGTAAACCAATAAATCCTGCTGATAAGAAACCAATTAGAAACATTATTGAACCTAAAGCGCCAAATAAGTGCATGGGTCTTTTTCCAAAACGCGAAAGAAACCAAATAGTAATTAAATCTAAAAAACCATTAATAAACCGTTCCATTCCAAATTTAGTTTCACCGTATTTTCTAGCTTGGTGCAAAACCACCTTTTCGCCAATTTTACCAAAACCAGCATTTTTAGCTAAAACGGGAATATATCGGTGCATTTCACCTGAAACTTCGATGTTTTTAACTACCACATTTTTATAGGCTTTCAAACCACAATTAAAATCATTCAGTTTTACACCGGAGGTTCTTCTTGCTGCCCAATTGAATAATTTTGAAGGTAAATTTTTGGCAAATACTGAATCGTATCTTTTCTTTTTCCACCCAGAAACTAAATCAAATTGTTGATTGGTAATCATATCTATTAAGCTAGGAATTTCTTCAGGACTGTCTTGTAAATCTGCATCCATAGTAATTACGATATCACCTTGGGCTTTAGCAAAACCAGCATGAAGCGCTTGCGATTTTCCGTAATTTCTTAAAAAACGAATCCCTTTAATATTCGAATTTTCAGATGATAATTGCTCTATAATATCCCATGATTTATCGGTGCTACCATCGTCTATGAAAATAACTTCGTAGGAATAATTATTAGATTTCATTACAGTAACAATCCAATTATGGAGTTCTTGCAATGATTCTTCCTCGTTGAGAAGTGGAATAATAATCGATAGATTCATTTATTTAGGCGATATGAGGGTTTTCATTTTTTACAAAAGCTCCTATTATCAATGAATATATTAAACCGATAAATGAGAACATTGCAATTGTCACGGGAATTAATAATGCGGGACTCATGAATTTTTTAGAAATGGATAATGCCATTTCTATTTGTTCAGAAGTCAAATTTGGATTTTGTTTCAACATTACTTGACGAGTTTTTCTTAAAATTTCTTCAACAAATTCAGGGAAATACATATTAAAAGTGGCGCTGAAAATACCATAAATTAAACCAGCTAAAAAACAAATAGTAACACCTACTTTTAAACATTCTCCAAAAGAGATGAAACCACTGTTAAGGTTTTTTTTGAAATTTTGACACCCAATTAAAATTATACTAACTGGAAATAAAAGATAATTAAACAAATTAATAATAATTCCTATTTCCGGATTTGTAATTGGATCAAAATCCATAACATATACTATTACAAATTCTAAAACCATTAAAACTCCGAATAGAGCACCATATTGTAGTGCTGATTTTGAAGGCGATACTTTCTGTTCCATAATATTTTTATATATAATTAATTTACAAATATAGTAATTCCCATTTTACCTATGTTACTATTTGTATTTTCCTTGAAATAAAAAAAAAGTAGCAATAGGTTTGTTTATTGAAAAATAAGTGTAAATTTGCAGACTCAAAATAATAAAGTTACAACAAAAAGTTATAATAAGTTGATACCTTTTCAGAGAAATGAAAAGCTTCGCAACTAATTATAATTGAAAAAAATAAAAAAGTTAAGATGAAAAAAGGTGTACACCCAGAAAATTACAGATTAGTTGCTTTTAAAGACATGTCAAATGAAGACGTTTTTATTACGAAATCTACTGCAGAAACAAAAGAAACAATCATTCACGAAGGTGTTGAGTATCCAGTTGTAAAATTGGAAATTTCTAGAACTTCTCATCCTTATTACACAGGAAAATCTAAACTTATTGATACTGCTGGACGTATCGATAAATTCAAAACTAAATACGCTAAACACGCAAAATAATTGTTATTGCTGTTCAAATTATATAAAACCTCGCAATTGCGGGGTTTTTTTATATCCAAAACTTTTCTATTTTCTTATTAATCTTTGTAACTTTGATTTTTATAGTTTTTAATTGGTTTTTTTCTTTATCAAATAAACAAATTACCAATTCAACAAATAACCAATTCTATGAATTATATTCTTTTTGACGGTCCTGCCAGAACTGCACTTTTGCCATTTACCTATACGCGTCCTGTTGCTGATATCAGAATCGGTATTTTGACAATTCGTGAAAAATGGGAAAAGTATTTGGGTTCAACTACAACTACTTTAACCGAAGAATATTTATCAGATAAATATCCAATGGTTGAATTAGAGCAGAATGTGATGATCAACGCTTCCTATTTGCCAAATGAAAATTTAGTAGAAATTATATCCAATTTGAAGTCCAATCAAGCCGTTTTTAAAGGAGATGCGGTGATTGCTTTTTTTACAAATGACTCTCAGGAAGAAGTAGATTTTGATCAATATGAAATTATTGAGTTTGATGGTGATTGTTTGACTGTGGAACATACTTGGGATATTTTTGCCAAAAATGATGCTGCAATTCGCGAAGATTTCGCTCTTTTAACCGATGGTAGAACTTCACAGGCAATTTCAAAAACCGTAAATGTTATTTCTCCAGAGAACATTTTTATTGAAGAAGGAGCAAAAATGGAATTTGTGACTTTAAATGCTTCAACGGGACCAATTTATATCGGGAAGAATTCTGAAATCATGGAAGGTTCAGTAATTCGTGGTCCGTTTGCATTGTGCGAGGAAGCCCAAGTTAAATTAGCTACCAAAGTGTATGGTGCCACCACTGTTGGTCCGCATTGTAGAATTGGAGGCGAAGTAAATAATTCTGTTTTATTTGGTTATTCCAATAAAGGACACGATGGATTTTTAGGAAATTCGGTATTGGGAGAATGGTGTAATATTGGTGCCGATTCCAATAATTCTAATTTGAAAAACAATTATGAAGAGGTGAAATTATGGAGTTTTGAAACCGAAAGTTTTGCTAAAACTGGATTGCAATTTTGTGGCTTAATGATGGGAGATCACAGTAAATGTGGAATCAATACAATGTTCAATACAGGAACTGTTGTGGGCGTAAGCGCAAATATTTTTGGCAGTGGTTTTCCAAGAAATTTTGTCCCTAGTTTTTCATGGGGCGGTGCATCTGGATTTGTAACGTATCAAACTCACAAAGCCTTTGAGGTTGCCAAAATCGTAATGGACAGAAGGCATGTTGAATTTACAGATCAAGATAAAGCTATTTTAGCACACGTTTTTGAAGTTTCGAAAAAGTGGAGAAATGAATAATTATATTTAAAAATAGTTCAAAGCCACAATTGATATTTTCGGTTGTGGCTTTTTTGATTCCAATAAGAATTTCATAATAACGAATATTGTGTGTAAATTTGCACGGTGTTTGCGAAAGGGTTAGTAGCGGCATCCCACGCTTTTTGCGTGGATACAGCGGATAGCCCGACCCAGAGGGATTCGCCCAAAAAAAACAAATATGACGGATAGAAAAAAAGTTGCTTTTTATACCTTAGGTTGCAAACTGAATTTTTCGGAAACTTCTACGATTGCTAGAAATTTCACGGAGGAGGGTTTTGACCGTGTTGATTTTGAAGAAGTTGCCGATATTTATGTGATAAATACGTGTTCAGTGACTGAAAATGCCGACAAACAATTCAAGCAGGTGGTTCGAAAAGCGATGAAATTGAATGATAAAGCTTTTGTTGCCGCAGTGGGTTGTTATGCGCAATTGAAGCCTGAAGAATTGGCCAATGTGGAGGGTGTGGATTTGGTTTTGGGTGCCACAGAGAAGTTTAAAATTACCGATTATATTAATGATTTAGCCAAAAATGATAGGGGAGAAGTGCATTCGTGTGAGATTTCGGAGGCTGATTTTTATGTTGGAAGTTACTCGATAGGAGATAGAACACGAGCCTTTTTGAAAGTTCAAGACGGTTGCGATTATAAATGTACTTATTGCACTATTCCTTTGGCGCGTGGGATTTCGAGAAGTGATGCTTTGGAAAATGTACTGAAAAATGCCAAGGAAATTTCAGCTCAAAATATAAAAGAAATTGTTTTGACTGGGGTGAATATTGGGGATTATGGAAAAGGAGAGTTTGGAAATAAAAAACACGAACATACTTTTTTGGAATTGGTTCAGGAATTGGACAAGGTGGAAGGGATTGAGCGCTTGCGAATTTCGTCGATTGAGCCTAATTTATTGAAAAACGAAACGATAGAATTTGTTTCTAAAAGTCGCACATTTGTGCCGCACTTTCATATTCCGTTGCAATCGGGGAGTAATGTAATTTTGAAATTAATGAAGCGTCGTTACTTGAGAGAAGTTTATACGGAGCGTGTAAATAAAATTCGAGAAGTGATGCCTCACGCTTGTATTGGTGTGGATGTTATTGTTGGTTTTCCTGGTGAAACGGACGAACATTTTCTTGAAACCTATCATTTTTTGAATGATTTAGACATTTCTTATCTACATGTATTTACCTATTCTGAGCGAGATAATACGGAAGCAGCTTCTATGGAAGGTGTTGTTCCTGCTAATGTTCGTGCAAAAAGAAGTAAAATGTTGCGTGGATTATCAGTTAAAAAACGACGTGCTTTTTATGAAAGTCAATTGGGAACTAACCGAATTGTATTGTTTGAAAGTGAAAATAAAGAAGGTTACATTCACGGTTTTACAGAGAATTATGTAAAAGTAAAAACGCCTTGGAATCCAGAATTGGTAAATACGCTGCATGAAATTAACCTCACAACAATTGACGAAGATGGAAGCGTGCGAATGGAGTTTTTGAATAGTAAAATTACAGCTTAATTCCTGGAGGCAGTAAATCTTTATATTTGGTATTTTTTCTAAAAAAGGTTGCTATTTTTGGAAATATTGGAACTACCTTTAGTTTTCTTTCGTAGGCGATTTCCATGATATTTTTCAGAAAATCATTTATAAAATCTTCATTATCAAAATGATCTGGAGTGTGGATTTTGGTTAGAAAAATCTTTTTCTCCTGGAAAGAATATTCCACTGAAATCAACTTACCGTCTAAAATAGTTTCAAATTGTCTTGAAAAGGTATTGTCTTTAATTTCCATTTTTGTTTAAGCTCCTTTAATTAATTGATTTATTTGGCAGGTATTTCGAGGATTAAAATTTTGGCTTTTTCTAAAATTTCAATATCAAATTCATTTAAATTTGAAATTCCCATTGCGTCTTTTGACGATAATATTTGATTGTCGATCATTATTTTCCCTTCAATAAGAAATAAATATACGCTATTTTCGGTAAAGTTGTTTTTATAGGTAGTTTTACCGGTTTCGAAAATTCCCAAATTAAAAAATGTTTTTTGGTGAACCCAAAGTGCATTTCCATCATTGGTATCTTTAGGGGAAACGATAGTTACAAATGAATTTTTATTTTTTTCTAAATCAAAGGCTTTTTGGTCGTATCTCGGAGCAACATTTTCGGTATCTGGGAAAATCCAAATTTGTAACAACTTTAAGTACTCGGTTGTACTTGCATTCACTTCAGAATGTTGAACACCAGTCCCAGCGCTCATTACTTGCACTTCGCCATAGGTAATTGTGCCTTCATTCCCCATACTGTCAATGTGTTTTAAAGCGCCTTCCAATGGAATTGTGATAATTTCCATGTTCTCATGTGGATGCATTCCAAAGCCCATTCCAGGTGCTATAGTGTCGTCGTTTAAAACTCGAAGCATACCAAATTGAATTCTTTGAGGGTTAAAATAATTAGCAAATGAGAAAGAATAATTAGCATTTAGCCAACCAAAATTAGCAGTTCCACGTTCAGAAGCTTTAAATAATTGAGTGCTCATAACTTTGTAAAA
The DNA here is from genome assembly GCA_009926065.1 of Flavobacteriaceae bacterium. Taxonomy (GTDB): domain Bacteria; phylum Bacteroidota; class Bacteroidia; order Flavobacteriales; family Flavobacteriaceae; genus Flavobacterium. Next base: position 32,986 of record RFPP01000007.1, on the reverse strand, counting down.
TTAATTATTGGGAAAAGAATATTATTTCCAATTAAAAGATATAATTTTATGCAAATTTCGTGATAATTTTCTTCTAATTCTTATAATATTTATAAAACATTCACCATGGAAAAAATCTCGGTTTATTTTATGCCAGGTTTAGCTGCAAATGCTTCTATATTTGAAAGAATTTCACTTCCTGAAGATCAGTTTGACACTTATTTTATGGAATGGGAAATTCCATTAGATAATGAAACATTAAGTGAATATGCACAAAGAATTTCTAAGAAAGTTACCCATGAAAATCCAGTATTAATTGGAGTTTCTTTTGGTGGAATTTTAGTTCAAGAAATGGCTCAATTTTTAAATCCTAGTAAAATTATTATCATTTCGAGTGTTAAGAGTAATTTGGAATTTCCAAACACTTTTAAATTGGCCAAACAAACTAAAGCCTACAAATTGATACCTACCAGTTTAATTGAAAATGTATATAATTTGGCTAAATTTACTTTTGGTGAAAAAGTTATTAAACGCTTAAAATTATATCAGATGTTTCTGACTGTTCGAGATAAAAAATACCTTGATTGGTCCATTGAGATGATAATTTTATGGGATAGAAAAAAAGCAGATCCAAATGTAGTTCATATTCATGGAGATGCAGATGAAGTATTCCCAATAAAATATATTCAAAATTGTATTCTTGTAAAAGGAGGAACACACATTATGATTCTGACTAAATACAAATGGATTAATATTAATTTACCTAAAATCATTATTGAAAAATAGATGATAAATTGTAATTTTATAACAATTTAAATAAATAAAAATGAATTGGATTAAAAAAGGAGCTGCATTATTACTGATAATTTCTTTAAGTGGAATATTAATATTTGCCATTTCAAATGAAGATAAAAACAAAATCACCCATGAAGGAACTACCTATTATTTCCCAACAGAGGTTGACTTTGCAGGCGAAAACATGCCTTTGGAAATTCCGGATGTTAGAGAGCGTTTTGATAGAGAATTATTGGTTAATGCCAATTTACATGCTTCAACAATTTTGATAATAAAAAGAGCGAATAGAGTTTTTAAGATTATTGAACCGATATTGGAAAAAAACGGAGTTCCTAACGACTTTAAATATTTAGCTGTAATTGAAAGTTCATTAATCAATGCTGTTTCGCCTTCTGGAGCTCGAGGAGTTTGGCAATTTATGCCTGCTACTGCAATGGAAATAGGGTTGGAGGTTAACGAATGTGTGGATGAAAGATACCATTTGGAAAAATCAACAGAAGCTGCATGTAAATTTTTGTTGGCTGCAAAAGAAAAATTTGGTTCTTGGACTTTGGCTGCTGCTTCCTATAATGGAGGAATTACTGGGGTAAATAAACAAATAGAAATACAAAAAGTATCCAATTATTATGATTTATTATTAAACGAAGAAACTTCAAGATATGTATTTAGGATATTAGCTTTAAAAGAAATTATGAAAGCACCTCATAAGTTTGGTTTTGAAATTCCTAAACAAGATTTATATGAATTGTATCCAACTCATAAAATAGAAATTGACAGCACCGTTAATAATCTTGCTGATTTTGCGATTGATCAAGGAGTGAATTATAAAATATTAAAATTGTATAACCCTTGGTTGAGAGATACTAAATTGGATAATAGAGCTAGAAAAAAATACTTAATAGAACTTCCAAATAAATAAAGAGTAGCATTTTCTACTTTAATAAAGGGTTAAATTCCTTTTGAGAATTTAATATCTACTAAAATTTCCAAAAAATAAAATAGTAATTACTACTCTTTAATAAAGTTATAAATTACTTTAAAAATAATTTTATTTACTAATGCGAAGTAATAATAGGGACTTATTTTAAATAGGTGGTAATATTTTGTTTAATCTTGAAATTCTTGTTCTGAAATTGTATTTCTGTTTATAATTGAGATTCCCCTTTGAAGTAATAAATTATTGGGATAAGTGATCATTTCGCCTTCTTTGGTTTTCATATAAACATGAAAAGCTTTAATGTCCTCAATTTCAGCTTCTACAGGAAAATCTTGATCATGAATTTTAATAACATCTCCAATTTTGAAAGGAAATGAAAAGAATAATATTATTCCAGATGTTATATTACTCAAAATAGACCATTGTGCAAACAAACCAACTCCAAGTACTGTAGTTATTGAAGAAACAGTAATAAATATATCTTTCGTTTGTACACCCCAAATTACAATTATTATAAATATTGCTATGATGTTAATAAACAAATGAATGTATTTAACCACTAAATTGGTTCGGCGTTCAATAATTTCACTTAGTTTGGCGTATCTGCGAATTAATTTTGAAACAATAACTCGAAGTAATATTACAACTAGTAATAATATCCCGGTACTAATAATTTCTTTGGTAAAGTCGGAAATTGAAAACATATTTTTTATTTATTTAAGTTTAGTAAATAATTAAATACTTTATTTGTAGGCATTCCCATTACATTTGTATAAGAGCCTTCTATTTTTGAAACTCCAATAAATCCAATCCAATCTTGAATACCATAGGCTCCTGCTTTGTCAAATGGTTTGTAATTTTTTAAATAATAATGAATGCTATCGTCACTTAAATTTGAAAATGTAACTTTTGTAATTTCATTAAAAACGGTGGTTTTTTTAATAGTTTTAAAACATACAGAAGTGATTACTTCATGCGTTTCATTGGAAAGTGTTTTTAATATTTGAAAAGCGTCATCGTAGTCTTTTGGTTTTCCCAACGCCTTATTTTTGTGCCAAACAATGGTGTCACTTGTCACTAAAATTTCATTTTCAAATAATTCTCCTTCGAATGCATTTGCCTTAAGTATTGCTAAATAATCAGTTATTTCATGGGCTTTTAGATGATCTGGATAAATTTCCTCGATTTGTTTTAAGCGTATTTCGAAATCTAAATCTAAATCTATAAAAAATTGTTGTCTTCTCGGAGATCCCGAAGCTAAAATTATCTTGAAATTTTCCAATTTTTCCTTAAGCATTGTATCGAATGTTTAAATTTATAATAACTATTGATAAATAAGTAAAAAATAATATACACTTCAAAATCAAATACAAATAGCGAAATTCAGAGGGTTCATTTGCCTTAAAAATTTTTATCGCAAAATAGATTAAAGGAATTATGGTGAAAATTAACCCATAAATCAAACTGTAAAATAATTTTGCATCGAATAGGTAAACTTTCAAATAATATAGCACTGAAAATATTGGAATTAAACTTAGAATTAAAACTACCTTCTTTGCTTTATTAATTCCTAAAGCAATCGCTAAAGTGCTTAATCCTTGACTTTTATCTCCTTCGATACTTTCAATATCTGAAACCATTTCTAGCAATAATGTAATAATAAAAGTAAAAATGGCATAGTCAATTAATATGCTAAAATTAATTCCCATTACAGTTTGATTTACATCAAATGTTACAGGTAATAAATCGAAAAGTCCAATCATTATTACATAAATTGAACTCACAAATGCAATAATTATATTGCCCAATAAAACACTATTTTTCATACTTGAACCATAAAAATAGAGCGTTGAAGCTATTAGAATAAATAGAATTGCAAAATTTGGTTTTTGAATCAAATTTGATAAATAAAAACCAATAGAAACCCCTATAAATGTAAAAGCTGCATATAAATTATAGGCATTATTTTCAGATATTAATTTTCCAACAACTTGAAAATCTGGTTTGTTTTCTGAATCAGAATCTTGTTGGAAAATAGCATTAATAATTGCTCCTCCTGCTGATAAACAAACTGTCGAAAGTATCAATAAAATGTATTGCCAATCGATAAGAGCTAAGGGAATATTTTGAAGTTTTAAAAAACCGTATCTAAATATTAATTGCATAAAAGCAATAAGTAGTAAATGTCGGTAACGTATTAATTTTAAGTAATTTATCATTGAAATTTAAGAGGTTTAATCGTGCTTTCCATTAAAGTAAAGATGCCATTTTCCTTGAACTTTCATGACTTGTTCAATTACATCGCGAACGGCGCCTTTTCCTCCATTTTGATGAGAAATATAATTGGAAATCGACTTAATTTCAGGCGCAGAATCTTGAGGGCATGTTGGTAATCCTACTAATTGCATCACATGAAAATCGGGAATATCGTCACCCATGTAAAGCACTTTTTCGGGAGAAATGGAATACAATTCACAATATTCTTTGAAGGTTTCTACTTTGTCAGGCGAACCTAAATAAATATCTGTAATTCCAAGATTTCTTAAGCGGATGCGAACCCCTTCATTGTTACCTCCAGAAATAATACACACATTGTAACCACTTTCAATGGCCGCTTTCATGGCGTATCCATCACGAATATTCATTTTACGAAGCATTTCCCCTGTTGGAGAAATATTTACCGAACCGTCTGTAAGAACGCCATCTACGTCGAACACGAATGTGTTAATTTCATTCATTATTTCTTTATAACTTTTTGCCATTATTTTGAATAGATTGGGTTAGTATTTTATAAATATTTTTGTGATTCTCATCAGATAAGAACGCCAAATGGGAGTTTATAGTTTCAATATCATTCCTTTTTGCAGGTCCTGTTTGTGCGTCTTCAGGTGATAATTGATTAATTTTTTCAGCCGTTTCCTTGATTAATGGTTGTAATATTTCAAATGGAATATGATTTTCTTTACAAATGTCATTTCCAATTTTGTAAAGATTATTTGTAAAATTATTTACAAAAACTGCTGCAATATGTAATGCTATTCTTTGTTTAGTATTAATTTCAAAAACTGAATTAGAAATTGAGTTTGCCACTTTTTTTAATAGTTCTAAATCTGATTTATTTTCACTTTCTAAACATATCGGAATGGATCTAAAATCGACAACTACATTTTTTGAAAATGTTTGTAAAGGATAAAAAACACCTTTTCTATTATTGGATTTAATAGCATCCATAGAAGCTGCTCCCGAAGTGTGAACAAGCAATTTATTTTTAAATGGTATTTTCTCAGAAACCTCAGTGATAGCTGTATCTGAAACTGCAATAATATATAAGTCGGCTTCTTTTAAATTATTCCAATCCGAACAAACTAGTTCTGAATTCAGTAGGCTTAGAAGTACATTTTTTTTTCTTGAAAATACAGTTACAATTTCAATTTCAGCACCTTCGTAAATAGATTTATTAAACACTTGTATTAAATGTTGTGCTACATTTCCAGAACCAATTATGCCCAATCTTACCATTTTGCTAAATTATTGATTTTTTTTAAAATTCTTCTTATTTCATAATTTAAAAAACATCCCTTAAAAAATACTTAAATACTAATCCAAAACAAATAATTTAACAAATTTGAATTACTTTTGTAACACTTTTTAAATAACATCACTAAATATAATGGATAAAAAAATACTTTCATTTTTGTTTTCAACGCGTTTAATGGCCTTTTTATTTTTGTCATATGCTATAGCTATGATTTGTGGGACTTTTATTGAAAGTAAATATAATACAGATACTGCTAGAATTTGGGTTTATAATGCTTGGTGGTTTGAGCTAATCATGGGTGTTTTTTTATTAAATTTTGCGGGAAATATTAAAAGATACCAACTTTTACGTAAAGAAAAATGGGCTACTTTATTACTTCATATTTCTTTTATTTTCATCATTTTAGGTGCTTTTATTACCCGTTATATAAGCTATGAAGGAGTAATGCCTATTCGTGAAGGAGCAACTGAAAATCAGTTTTATTCAGATAAAATGTTTTTAACTGTTTTTGTTGATGGCGATTATCAAGGGCAAATGAGACGAAGAGTTTTTGAAAAACCTTTGTTACTATCCCCAGTTGCTAACAACAATTTTAGTATTACAAATAATTTTGCTAATACTCAGTTTGAGATTACCTACAAGGATTATATGTTGGATGCAACCAAAACAATAAAACCAGATCCAAAAGGGGATTTGTATTTAAAAATGGTTGAATCTGGTGACGGAACTCGCCACGAGCATTATTTAAAAGAAGGTGAAGTTCAGAATATTCACAACATGCTATTTTCTTTAAATAGATTTGTAAAAGGAGCTACCAATATAACTATAAATGAAAATTTGTCAACAATTCAAACCCCATTTGAAGGTGAATTTATGCGAATGGCGGATCAATTTAGAGGGAGAGTTGCAAAAGATTCAGTTCAGACTTTAATGATGCGTTCTTTATATAATGTAGGAGGAACACAGTTTGTTTTTCCTGAACCAGCAACTAAAGGCGTTATTACCTATGTTGCAAAAAATAATTACAAAGCCAAAACACATGAAGATGCACTTGTATTAAATTTATATGCTGAGGGTCAAAATAAAGAAGTTACATTATTGGGTACAAAAGGTTCTGTTGGGGAGTCGAAGGTGGTAAAAATTGGTAATTTAGAATATACTTTTTTCTTTGGTAGCAAAGCCTATACTTTGCCATTTAATATAAAATTGAACGATTTTAAAGCACAAAAATACCCTGGAACTGAGAAAAGTTATTCCGCTTTTGAAAGCGACGTAACTGTTTCAGATAGTAAATCTAAATTTGATGCTAAAATATACATGAATCATATTCTAGACCATCAAGGTTATCGTTTTTTTCAATCTTCATTTGATCCAGATGAAAAAGGAACTGTTCTTTCAGTAAATCATGATTTTTGGGGAACTTTGATTACCTATATTGGTTATTTTATGTTGTTTTTTGGAATGATGGCGATTTTATTTACCAAACATTCTCGTTTTGCTGATATTAAACGAAAATTAGAGGTAATCAAATTAAAAAAATCGAAGTTGGTTACCCTTTTATTATTGTTACTAAGCTTCAATTCTTTTGCACAACACAAAGAAGAGCCATTGACGGTAAAGCAAATTGATTCTTTGTTGTTAAAGTTTAAAGTATCTGAAGCGCATGCAGCAAAATTTGGAAGATTAGTAATTCAAGATGCTGGAGGAAGAATGAAACCTGTAAATACATTTTCGTCCGAATTATTAAGGAAAGTGAGTCATAAAGATACTTATAACGGTATGAATTCTGATCAAGTATTTTTGTCAATGACACAGTTTCCAACAGCTTGGTACGAAATTCCGTTGATCTATATTAAATCGGGTAATGACAGTATTAGAAAAATTATTGGTATAGAGAAATTTGCTAAATACGCTCCATTTATTGCTTTTTTTGATAAAGCTGGTAATTATAAATTGTCACCTTATTTAGATCAAGCATATAAATCAGCAAATCCTAATAATTTTGAAAAAGATTTTGTAGAAACTGATAAAAAAGTCAATTTATTAAATCAAGCTACTTCAGGAAGTATACTTCGAATTTTTCCAATTCCAAAAGATGAAAATAATAAATGGATTTCTCATTTAGAGTTGAGAAACGCGGGTTTGAAAGGAATGGATTCAATTTTTGCTTCCCAAATAATTCCATTATATATTAATTCCTTGCAAAATGCAGCCTTAAATAATAACTATAAAGAGGTTGATTTTTATTTGAATGGAATAAAAAAATATCAAAGCAAATTTGGAAGTCGGGTATTACCTTCTGAAGACAAAATTACTGCTGAAATAATATATAACAAGTATGATGTATTCAAAAAGTTGTTTTATCTCTACATGATCGCAGGAGTTTTAATGTTGCTATTTACTATCATAAAAATCTTTAAAGACAATAAGTTTACCCGCATTTCGGTTGATGTAATGCATGTTTTAATTGGAATTTTATTTGGCTTGCACACTTTAGGATTGATAGCTCGTTGGTATATTTCAGGTCATGCACCATGGAGCAATGCCTATGAATCAATAATTTACGTTGCTTGGGCTACCATGTTCTTTGGATTAGCATTCGATAGAAAATCAAAATTAACAGTAGCTTCTTCAGCATTTGTGACATCAATGATTTTAATGGCTGCTTATATGAATTGGATAGATCCAGAAATTGCTAATTTACAGCCTGTATTAAATTCTTACTGGTTGATGATTCATGTGGCTGTTATTGTCGCTAGTTATGGTCCGTTTGCATTAGGAACAATTTTAGGATTTGTTTCCTTACTGCTTATTTTCTTTACTAATGAAAAGAATAAAGAGGTGATGGCTTTAAATATTAAAGAAATTACTTATATCAATGAAATGGCATTAACCATAGGTTTAGTCATGTTGACTATTGGTAACTTTTTAGGTGGACAATGGGCTAATGAAAGTTGGGGACGTTATTGGGGATGGGACCCAAAGGAAACTTGGGCGTTAATAAGTATTATGATATATGCATTTGTAATTCATGCCAGATTCGTTCCTTTATTCCGAGGAAAATGGGTATTCAATTTGATGAGTATGTATGCATTTACAGCTATATTATTTACTTATTACGGTGTAAACTTTCATCTTGTTGGACTACATTCATATGCTAGTGGTGAGGCAACTTCATTAGATTGGATATGGCAAACCTTGTTAACAATTTCTATAATTGGTATAATATCATATCCTAAATATAAAAAGTTTTATAAGTAAAAAATACACAAAGTTATTCTCAATTTTTATTTTTTTCTTTAATAAATAAGTATTTTTTGTGATAAATTATATGACTTTTAAATAAGTTATTAAAAATATTTTATTAATAATTTATTTTTTTAATTTTAATTTTTATATTTGTGAATTATTCATATTAATTAAAATTGCTTTGAAAATAATTTTATTTTTATTTATTTCAATTACTGGGTTTTCACAAAGTTTGCATCACCAGATGATATCCTCTCAAGGCTCTTCTAATTCACTAAGTGGTTTCAAGGTTTCCCAGACTATAGGACAGTTGAGTGTAACCGGTAACTACAGAGGTTCTGATGTAATCGTTGGTCAAGGATTTCAACAAAGTTCGTTGATGAAAACGGTAAAAGCACCAATTATTACTGTAACTACAACGGCCTACCCAAACCCATTTATGGATCAAATAAACTTTGAGTTTTCGGATGTAATTACAGGACCAATTAAATTTTCATTATATGATGTAATGGGAAGATTAGTTTCGTTTCAAGAAAAACCAGCTAATAATACTGTATTAACAATCAACGAACTTTCTTTATCAGAGGGCTTATATTTTGTTAAGTTATCCGCAAAAAATTATAATTATTCCACTAATATATTAAAATCAAAATGAGAAAATTTTACCTACTACTAATTGTTTTATTGGCTTATACCAATTCCTATTCTCAAGAAGTTTACTTTTTAACAGGAACCAACTTCACAAAATATAACTTCAATAGTCAAGCCGAATCTATGGCTACTCCACTTCAGTCTGGAACCGGATCTTTCTATGAAGTAGGTTATGATTTCTCATTAAATAGTGATGCATTATCCTATTCTGGAGCATTAACTTTAAATGAATACAACGCTGTTGCTGGATCATCAGCTAACTCATATAGCTGGCAAACGAAATATGCAGGAGCCCAAATGTCTTTGAATTATTTACATAAAATGACTAAAAGATTTAAATTAGGTTTTAGAGCTGGGGTAAATGTTTCCAAAATTGTTTATGGTAAACAAAATTTAAATGGAGTAGTTTACGATTTATTAGATCAAAAAGAATTTTCAGGACTTTATTTTTCTTATTTCGGAGGAGTAAGTGCTAACTACAAACTTAATGACTCAGGTTATTTAAGTTTTGGTTATGGTTACAGTAATGGACTAAACACTGCAAACAGTACCCAAGAAAAAGTTATATTCAATAATCAACAAATACTATTTGGTATTCACTTCAATATCAATAAATAAATAGCAATATGAAAAAGATAACATTACTTATTTTATTATTCGTTTCAACAGCATTCTATGCTCAATCAACAGGAATTAGCTATCAGGCTATCATATATAATCCAAATGGGGAAGTAATTCCAGGTTATAATAATTCTAATTCACCGTTAGCAAATAAAAATATTTGTTTACAATTTACAATTGTTGATAATGCTAATTTAACAGAATATCAAGAAAAAATTACTGTAAGAACAGATGAATTTGGAATGGTAAATACTGTAATAGGAACTGGAACTAGAACTGGGGGTTATGCTACTTCTTTCGGAAATATTAATTGGAGTTCTCCAAATAAAAGCATGAAAGTTGGATTAGATACTTTTGGTATTTGTACCAATTTTATTGAAATAAGTAATCAATTTTTTACAGGTGTTCCATATTCTTTTAACGCATTTAGAGCAGATAATGTTACTGGAATTGTTCAAATTCAAAATGGAGGTACAGGAGCTAATAGCGTTGTAGGTGCAAAAACAAATTTAGGTTTGGAAAATGTTGATAACACTCGAGATATTAATAAGCCAATAAGTATTGCAACTCAAGCTGCTTTAAATTTAAAAGAAGATTTATCTAATAAATCGACTAACGTTGCAACTGATGCTGCTTCTAATACTAAATATCCGTCTGTAAAAGCTATAAAAGATTATGTAGATACCAATGTTAATTCAGGTGGAGCTGCTTTAACAAATGAAGCTAACATTAGAGCTGCTGCCGATTTATTAAAAGAAGATTTAATTAATAAATCAACTAACGTAACTACTGATGGAGCATCAAATATTAAATATCCTTCGGTAAAAGCAGTTAAAGATTATGTTGATTCGAGTATCAATTTAGGTGGCACCGCTCTAACAAACGAAGCAAATATTAGAGCAGCTGCAGATCAAGCACTTACCAATGCATTAAATTCTGAAATTACTAGTAGAATTAACTTTGATTTATTGAAAGAAGATATTGCAAACAAGTCTTCAAATGTATCCACAGATGCAGCATCTTCTACAAAATATCCTTCGGTAAAAGCAATTAAAACCTATGTAGATGCTGGTGATTCTACTCTTACAAACAATTTAAATGCCGAAGCTGCTGCTAGAATTTCAGCAGATAATTCTTTAATAGCTAATATTTCTGCTGAGGTAACTAGAGCTACAGCAATTGATAATACTTTAACAAATAACTTATTGCAAGAATTAGTTAGAGCCACTGCTGCAGAAGCAACTAAAGAAGATTTATCAAATAAATCTACTAATGTTTCTAATGATGGTGCCTCAAATACTAAATATCCATCTGTTAAAGCCGTGAAAGATTATGTTGACAATCGAGTTGCTTCGGGAACTGCGACAAACGTTTCGGGAGTTGTTGCTATAGCTAATGGAGGTACAGGATCTTCAACTCAAAATTTCGTTGATTTAACAACTGCTCAAACAGTTTCTGGTGTTAAAACATTTTCAAATAATTTAGTTGTAAATGGTTCTTTAACTACAGGAAATATAACCTATCCAACAGCTGCTGGAACAAATGGTCAAGTATTAACTGCTAATGGAAGCGGTGCTGCAACTTGGACAACCCTACCTTCAAGTCCAAAGTTTGTAAGATCATTTACTCAAACTTTCAACAATTTTGTCAATTGCACTCCTCAATCTGAAGTTACAATTGGAAATTTAACATTCTCAATTGTCCCAACAGCTGCTACAAATGGAGCTGGTGTAAAATTAGCTGTAAAATCATCAACCGTAGGTGATTATCAATGTGTTTCCTATATTGGAAATACAAGTGATTATACAATAGTTAGTGTATCTCCAACAAACCAGTTTGTAAGTAATTTAATTTTAAACTATTACTCTACTCTTACATCAACAATTTTTCAATATTATAATGATGGTTTACGTTCTTATGAAGTTAAAGCAACTATGGACGGAGGACAAAGTGTACTTTTGGTGGTTACATATTATTAATTTATTAGATTGTTTAAATTGCTTTAATTTATCAATTACCAAAGTAATTTAAGAGAATATATTTTTTAAAATTTAATATTTAATTAAAAGGCTCAACATTATTTGAGCCTTTTTTATTCAATTATTTATCAATTATTTAACGTTGGATCTCATTTATAAATTTTACTTTTACAATTCATTTAAAATATACACTAATGAAACTTGCTGCATTAACCTATTGTATCGCGTTATTGTTTAGTTGCCAAAATAAGGCACAAACTACTATAGAAACAACTAATAATTCTTCTGTACCTATGGCCACTCAATCCATTTACCAATTTAAAGTAGAAGATTTATCAGGTAATACCTTTGATTTTGCTTCTTTAAAAGGAAAGAAAATCTTAATCGTAAATACAGCCTCAAAATGTGGATATACTCCACAATACGAACAACTAGAGGCTATTTATAATAAATATAAAAATAAAAACTTGGTTATTATTGGTTTTCCAGCTAATAATTTTCTTTGGCAAGAACCAGGAACCAATGCTGAAATAGCTACTTTTTGTAAAAGCAAATACGGAGTTACCTTCCCAATGATGGCAAAAATATCTGTTAAAGGAAAAGACATGCATCCTATTTATCAATTTCTTACTCAAAAGAAATTAAATGGTGTTTTGGATTCTAAAGTAGAATGGAATTTTCAAAAATATCTAATTAATGAAAAAGGGCAATTAGAACAAGTTTATCTGTCAGGGGTTAAACCAAATGATGAAAAAATAATAAACTGGATAGAAAAGTAATTATTCCAATAGCAATTGCATAAAGACAGAATCCAACCAACGGTCAAATTTAAATCCTGATTCTTTAATTATTCCTACGGTTTTAAATCCAAATTGTTCGTGGAAAGTTATGCTGCTTTTGTTTTCAGAATCGATAACGCCAATCATGGTGTGAAGTCCTTGAGCTTTTGCTTGAATAATCAATTGTGCCATTATCATTTTGCCAATGCCTTTTCCCATTTCATTAGGAGAAACATAAACAGAATGTTCTACCGTAAATTTATAGGCTTCACGAAATCGGAATTCGCTATACATCCCAAAACCAACCAATTTTCCATCACATTCAGCAACGATTACGGGAAATCCTTTGTTGATTTTATCCTCTAATATAGTTTTTTGAGTCTCTAAGTCCCTAATTTTATAATCGTATAAAGCCGTTGAATTAAGAATATTATAGTTGATAATATCCAAAATTGATTGTGTGTCTTTAATTTCGAAGGGTCTAATCTGAACTTCCATTAGGTAAAATAGTTTCTCAAAAATAATAAAACTATTTTAGTTTCTAGTATAAACCTTTACAACTTTGTACCTTTGTAATCTAATTTGAACCCAATAATGATATATCCAAAAATACCCTTAGCGCAAAGCATAATAGAAATTTGTCTCGCTCAAGGTTTAACACATATCGTAATTTCTCCTGGTTCAAGAAATGCACCATTGACAATTGGTTTTGTAAATAATCCAAAATTCACATGTTATAGTGTTGCAGATGAAAGGAGTGCCGCTTTTTTTGCTTTGGGTATTGCTCAACAAACCAAAAAGCCAGTAGTACTTGTTTGTACTTCAGGATCGGCATTATTAAATTATTCCCCGGCTATAGCGGAAGCTTTTTATAGTCAAATTCCATTGGTGGTAATTAGTGCCGACCGTCCTTCAGAAAAAATTGATATTGGTGACGGCCAAACTATTCGTCAAGAAAATGTTTTTCAAAATCATTCTTTATACAACGCCAATTTAGTTGGAGATTCCACCGTTGAAAATGATCTCAAAATAACAGAAGCAATCCATTGCTCAATTATAAACAAAGGCCCTGTTCACATAAACGCTCCTTTTGAAGAACCTTTGTATGAAATCGTAAATGAGCTTTCTGTTAAGGTAATTACTTCCGCTATTGCAAATGTTACCCCGACCGTTGAAATGATAAACGCGAATGAATTTGCTTCTATCTGGAATTCATCAAAAAAAAAATTAGTACTTGTTGGTGTTAATGATCCAAATTCTATTGATACTTCAATAGTTGATTTTTTGGCAAATGACACTTCTGTTGTGGTGATGACGGAAACCACATCCAATATACATCATCCTAGTTTTATAAATAATATTGACACTTTAATTACTCCATTTTTACAATCTGATTATGAGAAATTTCAACCGGAAATATTGATCACTTTTGGCGGAATGGTAGTTTCAAAAAGAATAAAAGCCGCTTTGCGCAAATATCAACCACAGCACCATTGGCACATAGATTCTCTAAGAGCTTACGATACTTATGGTTGTTTAACCAAACATTTTAAGGTTAATCCAAATGACTTTTTCAATAATTTCATTCCATTACTAAAAACAATTGAAAGTGATTATTTTGTTCATTTTGAAGCTCTAAACCAACTTAGAAAAGTTAAAACAGCAAACTATTTATCTAAAGTTCCTTTTTCTGATTTTAAAGTTTTTGAAAAAATAATTCAAAGTTTACCAATAAATTCTCAATTACAAATAGGTAATAGTTCTGCTATTCGTTATGCACAATTAATAGATATTCATCCATCAATTGAGGTTTTTTGTAATCGAGGAACTAGTGGAATAGATGGAAGTACTTCTACAGCGATTGGAGCTGCCGTTGCCAATGATAAACAAACCGTATTAATAACTGGAGATATTAGTTTCCTTTATGATTCTAATGGATTATGGAATAATTATATACCTAAAAATTTCAAGATTATTTTAATTAATAATGGAGGAGGGGGAATTTTTAGAATTTTGCCAGGTCATGAGGAATCAACAGTTTTCAATACCTTTTTTGAAACTTCCCACTGTTTAACTGCTGAAAACTTGGCCAAAATGTATAATTTTAATTATGCAATTGCAAGTGATGAAGCAACACTAGCAACAGGAATTATGAATATTTATTCAAATAATGAAAAACCGTTTATATTAGAGGTATTTACTCCAACTCGTGAAAACGATAAAATATTACTGCAGTTTTTTAAAGAATTAATTTAATGATTATCAATTAACGAATAGGCACTGGAAAAACAGGTAAACTTGAATGTCCTAGTTCGTCAACAGATTGTACCGCAAAGAAGTAATTATCTTTTGAATATGGTATTTCTGCTTTTGTATCTTTTACAAATATTGATTTTTCCCAAATTGGAGAGGAAGTTTCTCTTATCAAAATGTTGTATCCGTAAATTGGTTTTCCTTCGGGTTTATTCCAATTCAAAACACTAAAATTTGTTACCTCTTTCACTTCAATTCCAACATTTTTTGGTGCTTTTGGAGACCAAGCTAAATTGCTTAAAGTCGCTAAGTTCGAACAAGCTACTTTTTTCATATATTCGAAATCCATAAATTCTGGAAGATCTCCATATTGAATTCCGTTTTCTTTTCTAACAGTTTGGTGTTGGTGATCAAAATTTTCATTCATTTCACAAAAACGAATTGCTGTAAATCCATTTTGGCTAAACGGAGTATGATCGCCACCACGTAAAAAACGGTCATTTCGATAAATTAATTTAATATCTAATTGTTCAACATATTGATTAGTAACCATTTTTATGTAACGTGCTAATTGTCGAGACGGACTATCATTATCTCTATTAGTTGATTTTCTGATTTTCGCTTCCGCTTCAGTTTCTAGATAGGGAATAGTTTCACTAAATACACGAACTTGTGTATTGTCTCTTAATTGAGTGCCGCTTGATAAACTATTTCCAATCATATCGTTGTTTATCATCGCAATCACATTCCAATTTTGATCCTTAGCTTTATCGGCAAGATGTTTTGCACCATACAATCCTTGTTCTTCTCCTACTACAGCTACAAATATAATAGAAAAAGGAAACTCTCTTTTACACATTATTCTTGCTAATTCCATCATAGCAGCAACTCCTGATGCATCATCATTGGCACCTGGAGCATCAATTGTGCTGTCCATAACATCGGAAGCTCTTGAATCTAAGTGTCCGCTTATAATTAAAACTCGATCATCTGTCGCATCTGTTCCTTTTAATGTTGCCATAACATTACCTAGTTGACTATCGTTTTTTATACGTCTTCCATCAGCTTTAATTGTAAAATAATCAATTTCAGAAGTTAATCTTCCATTTGATGATTTAGCATAGTTATCAAATTCTGATTTTACCCAACGTTGCGCTGCTCCAATTCCTCTTGTGGAACTTTTAGTGTCGCTTAAAGTGTGTCGAGTTCCAAAAGAAACTAATTTTTTTACTATCGCTTCCATGTTCTCTGAGCTAACCTCTGAAACCATTTTTTTTATTTCGGGGTCATAAATTGCAACTTGGCCAAAAGAGGCATTTATAGTTATGAATAGAAATAGGATATTAAAAATAGAAACTGATTTCATTTTTTTTTAGTTATTACCTTTAAATAAAGTAGTTAGAATTCAAATATACAAATAATTAAGAATCTATTTTAAAATGGAATTATTTTGTTCTTGAATAATCCAAATCTTTAATTCTATTTCGATAGCATTCAATTTTGTACCTTTGTACTTTAGAAAATTAGAATAATGATTGAAATAGGAAAATACAATACACTCACCATTTTAAGAGATACAAAAGTTGGTTTATTTTTAGGCAATCCTCAAGAGGATCCTGAAGGGATAAACGATATTCTTTTACCTAATAAATATGTGCCGAATAATTTTGAAATTGGTGATGATTTAACCGTTTTTGTTTATTTAGATCATGAAGAACGACCAGTTGCAACAACGATCGAACCTTACATTCTACTTAATGAATTTGCACTTTTACGGGTTAATTATGTCAATAAAATAGGTGCTTTTTTAGATTGGGGAATGGAGAAAGATATTTTTGTTCCTTTTAAAGAACAAGCCCGTCCAATGGAAAAAGGAAAACGCTATCTAGTTTACCTTTACTTGGACGAGAAAACGAATCGTTTGGTAGCTTCAAGTAAAACCAATCAGTTTTTAAATAACGATCAATTAACCGTTGAAAAAGGAGAAGAAGTAAATTTAATAGTTTCTCATATTACAGAAATAGGGATCAATGTAATCATAAATGAAAAACATAAAGGCTTAATATATAAAGATGAAGTTTATGACGATTCTATTCGAACTGGAGATAGATTACGTGGTTATATAAAAACAATTCGTACTGATAATAAAATTGACGTTTCTTTACAAATACAAGGTTACCAAAGTATTGAGCCAAACGCACAATTAATACTAGGTGAATTAAAAGCGAGTAGGGGTTTTTTGAGATTGACTGATAATTCTCATCCTGAGGATATTAAAACGGTTTTAAAAATGAGTAAAAAAACTTTTAAAAAAGCTATTGGCGCTCTTTACCGAGAAAAAGTTATTGAAATAAAAGAAGACGGAATATATTTAATTAAAGAATAATTCTAAGATTTTTTAATTAACCACCTTGATATTTGGGTTGATCTTCAGTAATTCTTGAATAAAAATTTCTTGTTTTTTTGGAGAAATATAAATGTCATCAAAACTATTATAATGAATTATTAGCCCTTTTGTATCCAATGCAGGTTTATAGGTTACAGGTACTATTAACCCAGAATGACGTTCAATTTTTCTGATGGAATTAATATTGATTTTTCCTCGAAAAGGACCTGAATAATAATACAAGATTTCTTCAATAATATTGTATTTTGTATCTAATAGAATCCAAATTATCATAGAAATAATTCCTATCATAATTGTATTAAAAATGTAAATTGGAGGTGCTTCAGCTTCTGGCTTTTCAATAAAAATAATAATAAGTAGCCCTAATGCAATTATCCACAATATTGCACACGAAAAGATATTTTTTGAAGAAACAAAAGTTTTCAATTTAGAAAGATTTTGTCAAGGATAAAGTAACTCCACTACTTGGCGGAACAAATCTACAAATACCTCCAGCGCAAACTAATCCACCGCGTTGTCTTCCGTAGCTCAAAGCAATTCTTGTACTACCTTTAGTATAAGCAGTTCCTAAATTGTAGAAATGAATCTTAAAATGATCGCTGACATCATCAATTAAATTAGAATTTTTATCAAATCCATAATTGTACATGTCCGAAACATAAAAAGACCAATTTATATTATGATTGTACTCAACCATCATTGCAGCCCAATTTTTTCTGTCAGAATCGGCCCACATATGTTCTGCTGCTATTCTCAAAGATTTTGTATTGGTTAATTTATAAGATATTTCTGGGGCAATGATATATGAATTTACTTGAATATTCAATGATGCAGCAATCAACTGGTGGTCATAAAATTGATTGATAAATACGATACTTCCTTGTAAATTTGAATTGAATTTTTTTGAAATCTCAAGATTATAATCTGAAAAATATTTTTTTCCTGTTCCAAGAAAATCAGTTTTATAATCGGGCGGATATAATGTATAATCGCCACTTAAATTAAACCAATTAGAGGCATTTATTGCGATTTTTGTACCATATTTACCTCCAAGTGAAGAGCCTTTCTTAAATTCATAAAAAAAATCAATTTGCCCTCCAATCTCTCCAGCTTTTGCAATCCCGTTATCAGAAACTATACTGACGCTTTTTTGAGCTTGAAAAACATAGATATTTGCTAAATTTGAGTGGTGTTGTTTTGTTAGACTTGGAACAAAATTCATCATTCTATCATTAAATGCTAAACTTGTTTGTTCAGGTGAAAACACTTCTGGATTTCTTTCAGATAGAAAATTCATGTTTTCGATCCTTCTAAGTGATACGTCTAAGCCAAATCCTTTTTTGGAATAACCAAAATTGGTAAGTAAAGCACTTCCTGGCTTTACAAATGTATTACTAACAGTTATTGGATATAAAATGGCATCATCTGTTTTGTAATTATACTCTGAATTTATATAAAATGATTGATGACTATAATTAAATCTCCCAGCAAATGAATTGGTAAGTTCTTTAAAATTTGGGTTTTCAAAGTTTGTTTTTTCATCCCTTCCAACATAAGAAAATCCTAATGAGAATTCAGAATTTTCCATTTTTAAAATCCCTGACATATTTATTTCAGAGTTAAACCCGTATATTGTCCCTTTTGAAACATCGAATCCTGTTCTTTGGTTTCCGTATAAACCTGTAAAAGATAAATTTTCAGTTGGACGTAAAACAATTTTTCCACCTCGAATAGCATTATTTATACCTAATGAACGGTCTTCCCAGCTTCTTAATAAAAGCCCACTTCCAAATTGTTCGTAAAAATATCCAGCAGTAACGTCTATTTTTTCTGTTTTATAATTTAGAAAGTAAGTACCTAAATTGGTTTTTATATATTTTGGATTGAAATTTAAAAGCGGCTGTGGATCGTATGATTCTGCTTGGATCCCGGCCGTCCATTTTCCATAATTGTAATTCACTAATAAGTAATTGTTTGATCTTATAGGATTGTCAGGATGATTAATACCTCTTTCTACATCGTTTAAATACCATTGAGAATTAGATTCTAACCCTCCAAAAAATCTTCCTTTTGTATTTACTTCCTTAGTAGTATTTTGAGAAAATATAGATATTGAACTGCAAATTGCAATTAAAAGTAGCAACTTTTTCATCTTAATAACTTTTTAATTTTTCAAAAAACTCACTTTCCCCTCCGGGAGAGTGGCCATTTTGAACATAAACTATTTCATTGTTTTTAACCACAACTGTATAAGGAACATTTGCAATAGATAAACTTCTTTTGAATTCTTGATTCGTGTCTAAAAGCACTGTGTACTCCCAATCTTTACCATTAACCATTGGTTTTACTCTTTTTTCAGTTCTTGAATCATCTACAGAAACAGCAATTAATTCTATATTTATTTTTTGTTTCCAATCGCCATAAACCTCACTAATAGCATCTAATTCCTGAACACACGGCGCACACCATGTTGCCCAAAAAGCATAAACATATAAAACATCTTTTTTCTGAAAATCGAAATTAGTGTTGACCAATTCCCCTTTGAGGTTTTTTATTTTAACATTTGGGAGTTGCTGTTGCGAGTAACTTACTAAACTGATTAAAGTTATTAGAATAAATACTATTTTTTTCATCTTTACGGCGTAATTTTAATTATGTATATGCAAATAAAGAATAAATATTGCATTTATTTAAAAAAAATTAGTTTATTTGTAACATATAATTTTATAAACTCTCAATTATGAAAAATTTACATTTATTATTTGCCCTTCTAACTTTCGGTTTTTTTATTTCTTGTAGTAAAGATGATAATAACTCTGGCGGTTCTACTATTCAGTCAATTACCATTACTGCCAACCCTTCCGAAGCTTATGTTGGTGACAACATTCAATTTACAGTTAAAGGGAATAATAATGTTGATGTTACCGGTACTTCAGTTATTTATGTGAATGCATCGCCAATAGTAAATAACTTTTTTACTACCACTGCTGTTGGAACATTATCAGTTTACGCAGTATATCAAGTTTCTAGTACAGTTTCTTTAACTTCCCCGACAATTCAAATTCCGGTTTCGCAAGCAATTAATTTTAATAAAAGAGTTTTAATTGAAGATTTTACAGGTACATGGTGTCAATATTGTCCTCGAGTATCGTATTCAATCAGTCAAGTACGTGCACAAACCAACGATGCGGTGGTTGTTGCAATTCATAGGGGAGCTTCTGATCCATATAATTTTAGTGCTGCTTCTGTATTGGAATCTATGATTGGACTAACAGGATATCCTACTGCAATGTTAAATAGAAAAACAGATTGGACTTATCCAGAAAATAATAACATAGCTCAAGTAGTTAATTTAACTAACGGAGTTAATCCTAGAATTGGATTAGCAATGACTAACTCTGTAAATTCAACTAATGGAAATGTAACTGTTCAAGTAAATGTGAAATTTGGTAAAAATTTCTCAGGTCTAAAATTAGTTGTATATGCATTAGAAGATAACCTATTATACAATCAAACAAATTCTACCAGCTTTTATGGTGGTGTAAACCCAATTACGAATTTTAATCATAAAGATGTATTAAGAGCATTTTTGACAACAAGTATTTTAGGTGATGATATTCCAGGAGCAACTACTTTAAACAACGTCTACACTAGATCATTTGTTTATAATTTAGGTGGTGCTCAAGCCGCAAACATTCATTTTGCAGCTTTTGTTGTTGATTCTGCTGGTAATGCATTAAATTCAAGAGATGCATTAGCTAATGAAACTCAAACTTTTGAAGTTCAATAATTATAATTTAATATATAAAAAAAGAGGCTTTTTAGCCTCTTTTTTTATGTCTCCTATTTTTTATGATAAGGTCAATTAATTATTATTTATACAACATGCAATAAAAAGTAAAAAATGCTTTAATTTTACACAAAATACTTTCAACTATGAATAATATAGACTGGAAAACAGCAAAAGAATTTGAAGATATAACTTATAAAAAATGCAATGGAGTAGCCAGAATTGCCTTCAATCGCCCTGATGTTAGAAATGCATTCAGACCAAAAACAACTTCGGAGTTGTATCAAGCATTCTACGATGCTCAGGAAGATACCTCGATTGGTGTGGTTTTGCTTTCCGCAGAAGGACCTTCGAGTAAAGATGGCGTTTATTCTTTTTGTAGTGGTGGCGATCAAAATGCTCGTGGACATCAAGGATATGTGGGAGATGATGGTCAACATCGATTAAATATTTTAGAAGTTCAGAGATTAATTCGATTCATGCCCAAAGTCGTAATTGCAGTCGTTCCCGGATGGGCGGTTGGCGGCGGACATAGTTTGCACGTTGTTTGCGACATGACTTTAGCAAGTAAAGAACATGCGATTTTTAAACAAACCGATGCTGATGTAACTAGTTTTGATGGAGGTTACGGGTCGGCATATTTGGCTAAAATGGTGGGTCAGAAAAAAGCCCGTGAAATTTTCTTTTTAGGAAGAAATTATTCCGCACAAGAAGCAATGGATATGGGAATGGTGAATGCAGTAATTCCGCACAATGACTTAGAAGCTACAGCTTATCAATGGGCTCAGGAAATATTACAAAAATCGCCAACATCAATAAAAATGCTAAAATTTGCTATGAATCTTACCGATGACGGAATGGTTGGTCAGCAAGTCTTTGCCGGAGAAGCAACAAGATTGGCCTATATGACTGAAGAAGCTAAAGAAGGTAGAAACGCATTCCTAGAAAAAAGAAAACCCAATTTCGAGAAAAAATGGTTGCCATAAAAACAGATTTTGTTCCGTGTTTAAAGTTGTTAAATAATATACTTTAAACCGATTTAAACCTCAAACTTTAAACAAAAAAAAATGAAACACTGGATTCATGCCGCACGTTTGAGAACTTTGCCTTTATCGGTATCTGGTATTATTGTGGGGAGTTTTTATGCTATGTCACAAGCTCTCTTCAACTGGAATATTGTTATTTTAGCGCTTTTAACTACTCTAGGATTTCAAATATTATCCAATTTTGCCAATGATTATGGTGATGGAATCAAAGGAACTGATAATGCAGATCGTGTTGGACCAAAACGTGCCATTCAAAGTGGTGTAATTTCTCCTAAACAGATGAAAAACGCATTAATAATTACGTCTTTACTTACACTGCTTTCTGCAATTGCACTAATTTATGTTGCATTTAAAGATTATAATCTACTTTTTTCCTTTATTTATTTACTTCTTGGAATACTAGCAATTGCCTCCGCAATTCGATATACTGTTGGAAATTCAGCCTATGGCTACAGAGGTTTCGGAGATTTATTTGTTTTTATTTTTTTCGGTCTGGTTAGTACTTTAGGAATCTATTTTATGTTTGCTAAAGAAATGGATTGGATGTTAATTTTACCAGCAACTTCAATAGGTTTATTAAGTGTAGCTGTACTTAATTTGAATAACATGAGAGACGAGGAATCGGATAGAAAGTCAAATAAGAATACAATTGTGGTAAAAATGGGAACTCGTAATGCAAAAATCTATCATTACTTTTTAATTATTTCAGCGATGATTTTAATAGTTGGGTTCTCTTATTTTAAAGATTTTACTTTTGATCAATATTTATATGCAATTGCTTTTTTTCCACTTTTCAAGCACTTAAAAACAGTTTACACCAACAAAAATCCGAAAGAATTAGATCCAGAACTTAAAAAAGTTGCTTTAAGCACGTTTGCTTTATCAGTTTTATTGTCACTGAGCATGATTTATTTTTTTCAAGATCTTTTCGTGAATCTATTTTTAGGAGGTAGATAATTATTTAACTTATTATATAATGAAAATTACTTTTTACGGACATGCCTCTTTAGGTATTACTATTGCTGATATTGATATTATTGTTGATCCATTCATTTCTGCGAATCCAAAGGCATCACATATCGATATAAATAGCTTGGAAGCGGATTATATTTTGCTTACTCACGCCCATCAAGATCATATTTTAGATGTTGAAGCTATCGCAAAAAGGACCAATGCTGTAATTATTTCCAATGCAGAAATAGCTACTTATTACGGTAAAAAAGGATTTCAATCACATCCCATGAATCATGGTGGGAGTTGGAATTTTGAATTTGGGAATTTGAAATATGTAAACGCAATCCACTCTAGCTCTTTTCCTGATGGTACCTATGGAGGAAATCCTGGAGGTTTTGTAATTGAAGGTGAAAGAAAAAACATTTATATTGCGGGTGATACCGCACTAACCTTGGATATGAAACTAATTCCTATGCGAACTAAATTGGATTTAGCTATTTTACCAATAGGAAATAACTTTACCATGGATGTTGAAGACGCAATTATAGCCTCTGATTTTGTAGAATGCGATAAAATCCTTGGTTATCATTACGATACTTTCGGTTATATTGAAATAAATAAAGACCAAGCAATCAAGAAATTTTTCGATAAAGGCAAAGATTTAATGATTTTAGATATCGGCGATTGTATAGAATTGTAATTTAATTTTAAATTTGAAAGCTAACTATTACAAATATATTTTAGATTTTAAACAACCATCAGGGACTTCCCGTGGAGTAATGACTCATAAAGAAACCTGGTTTATTATCATTGAAAATAATCAAAAAAAAGGAGTAGGCGAGTGCGGAATTCTTCGTGGATTAAGTTGTGACGACCGACCAGATTATGAAGAAAAATTAGCTTGGACTTGTGAAAATATTCATCTTGGTGTTGACCAACTTTGGGAGGCTTTAATTGAGTTTCCATCAATACAATTTGGGGTCGAAATGGCGTTCCAATCTTTGGCAAGTGAAAACCCTTTTTTACTCTTTCCTTCTTCCTTTACAGATGGTCAAAAATCCATTCCAATTAACGGGTTAATTTGGATGGGAAACGAAGCTTTCATGAAGCAACAAATCGAGGTAAAATTAGCCGAGGGTTTCCACTGTTTAAAACTTAAAATTGGAGCCATAGATTTCAATGAAGAATTGAAATTATTAGGTTATATTCGACAAAATTTCACCCCAGAAGAAGTCGAAATTAGAGTAGATGCAAACGGTGCTTTTGATAAAAGTGAAGCTTTAAATAAATTAAATCAATTATCTGGTTTTAAATTACATAGTATAGAGCAACCTATACAAAAAAACAATACTGACAGTATGTCAGAGTTGTGTAAATCGACCCCAATTCCTATCGCTTTAGATGAAGAACTAATTGGCGTGTTTTCATTGGAAGATAAAGAACAATTATTACTAAAAATAATGCCCCAATACATCATTTTGAAACCTAGTTTTTTGGGTGGTTTTCGGGGTACAAACGAGTGGATTTTATGGGCTGAAAAATACAATATCAAGTGGTGGATTACTTCTGCTTTAGAAAGTAATATTGGATTAAATGCAATTGCACAATGGACATTTTTAAAACAAAATACTATGCCTCAAGGTCTCGGAACTGGAGCATTATTTACTAATAATTTTGATTGTCAATTAGAAGTTAAGAAAGGGCAATTGTGGTTTAACAATGATAAAGAATTTCATTTCGATTTATAGAATTTTAATTTGTATATTTGAATCAAATAACCCTAAATTTTTATGTTTTATGAAGAATTTATTTTGGTCCCTTAGTTTAGTATTTTGTTCTATTTCATTTTGTAATGCACAAAAAGTTTTTGTCACGGAATATGAAAATCAAGCAGCAGTTAAAGTTTATGCTGTAGATTATGAAAATCAGGCAGATTTATTAGTTTACAAAGTAAATTATGAAAATCAAGCAGGTAAGAATAACGGCAAATGGTTTTTTACAAAATATGAAAATCAAGCCAAAAAGAAATTGTACTTCGTGAGATATGAAAATCAAGCCGATTTGAAAATTTACTTTGTAGAATATGAAAATCAAGCAGGTTGGAGAAATAAATCTAAACAATACTTGCTTTACTAATAATTTAATGTCATAGATCTTAATTATATAAAATGGGTTTAATAAAAATATTTTCGGGAAGCGAAGTTTTAGCTTTAGCTCTTCAAGAAAAAATCGAGTCAGTAGGGGTTGCAACAATAAAAAAAGACAACATTCAATCGGCAAGGTTGGCTGGTTTTGGCAATTCTGATTTGGCCGTGGAACTATTTATCCAAGAAGTAGATTTCGGTAAAGCCAATCCTGTTATTGAAGAATTCCGAATGAGTATTTAAATTCGACGCTATTTTTCCAATTGACTGTATCTGATTTTAATCTATCTTTGCACCTTTAAAATCAAAAAATATAAAATGATTACAGTCAATGATATTTCTGTCCAATTTGGCGGAACTACTCTTTTTAGCGATGTAACTTTCTCGATTAATGAAAATGATAAAATTGCCCTAATGGGTAAAAATGGGGCTGGAAAATCTACATTATTAAAGATAATTTCTGGTCAAACTAAGCCATCAACCGGAAATATCTCTGCACCAAAAGAAGCTGTAATT
Source organism: Flavobacteriaceae bacterium (assembly GCA_009926065.1). Lineage (GTDB taxonomy): Bacteria > Bacteroidota > Bacteroidia > Flavobacteriales > Flavobacteriaceae > Flavobacterium. Next base: position 7,348 of record RFPP01000007.1, on the reverse strand, counting down.
GCCTATTTGCCCCAGCATTTACTTACTACTGACGGAGCTACTGTTGTGGAAGAAGCCTCGAAAGCGTTTGGTGAAATATTTTCTATGAAATCGGAAATCGATGCTATAAATGAGCAGTTAACTGTTCGCACCGATTATGAAAGTGACGATTACATGAAATTGATTGAAAGAGTTTCTGACCTAAGTGAAAAATACTATGCAATTGAAGAAGTGAATTATGAAGCCGAGGTAGAAAAAATCTTATTCGGATTAGGTTTCTTGCGTGAAGATTTTACGCGTCAAACATCTGAATTTTCTGGTGGTTGGAGAATGAGAATCGAATTGGCGAAAATCCTTTTAAAAAAACCAGATCTTATTTTGCTTGATGAGCCTACCAACCACATGGATATTGAAAGTATTCAATGGCTGGAAGATTTCTTGATAAATTCTGCTAAAGCAGTTGTGGTTATTTCTCACGATAGGGCTTTTGTGGATAACATTACCAATAGAACTATTGAGGTAACTATGGGAAGAATATACGACTATAAAGCCAAATATTCTCATTACCTAGAACTTAGAAAAGACCGCCGAATTCACCAACAAAAAGCCTACGATGAGCAACAAAAAATGATTGCTGATAATAGAGCGTTCATCGACCGATTTAAAGGTACGTTTTCAAAAACAGATGCCGTTCAATCGAGAGTGAAAATGCTTGAAAAATTGGTAATTGTTCAGGTGGATGAAGTAGATACTTCAGCATTAAAATTAAAATTCCCTCCAGCTGCTCGTTCAGGTCAATATCCAGTAATCGTTAAAGAATTGTCTAAATCATATGGTGATCATGTGGTTTTTGAAAATGCCAATATGGTAATTGAACGCGGACAAAAAGTTGCATTTGTAGGTAAAAATGGTGAAGGTAAATCTACAATGATTAAAGCCATAATGAAGCAAATTGAAATTAATGATGGTAGCGTTGAAATTGGTCATAATGCTCAAATAGGTTACTTTGCCCAAAATCAAGCCGCTTTATTAGATGAAAATGCAACCATTTTTGAAACAATAGATAATATTGCAGTGGGTGATGTTCGAACAAAAATTAAAGATATTTTGGGAGCTTTTATGTTTCACGGTGATGACGTTACCAAAAAAGTAAAAGTACTTTCTGGAGGTGAAAAAACGCGTTTGGCTATGATTAAATTATTGCTTGAACCAGTAAATCTTCTAATTCTTGATGAGCCTTCGAATCACTTGGATATGAAAACGAAAGACATTATTAAAGACGCACTTCGTGATTTTGATGGAACTTTAATTCTAGTTTCTCACGATAGAGATTTCCTTGATGGTTTAGCAACCAAAGTTTTCGAATTTGGGAATAAAAGAGTAAAAGAACATTTTGAAGATATTACTGGTTTCCTAGCTCACAAAAAAATGGAATCATTGCGAGAAATCGAAAAGTAGTTTGAATTTATAATAAAAAAAAGCCCCGCAATTGCAGGGCTTTTTTGTTTATAATAGTTTTATTCTACATAAATTTTCTGATTGTAATTTACCCCGTTTCCTTTAATTGAAACGATATAAACCCCGCTATTTTGAATCGGATTAATAGCAATCGAATTTTCAGAATCTATTAGACTGACAGTTCTATTTTCTACTAATTTTCCGTCCAAACTGTAAATAAGTAAGGATATATTCTCTAAATTCTTATTAGAATTAATGTTTAGTATACCGGTTTTTGCATTTTTACTATTGATGGTGAAAATCTCTTTTTCATATTGTGGAACAGTCAAATTAGGAAAAATCAAACCTGTCCATGATCTTGAAACACTCACTAATCCAGCTCTACCTGAAGGTGTAGCAGTTGCATTTTGTCTAAATACCAATCGGTCAATATTGCCAGATTGATCTGTTCCTAAACTTGTTGATGCGTCTGGTGTAGCTGGTACTCCATTAGCAATTACAGGATTAACATATAAATTCAAAATATCATCTGCAGCTCCCGATAATTGAGAATATTTTAAAATTAACAAACAATCTTGATTAAATGCATAGGAATTTGTTGTGTATACCACTGCATTTCCAGTGCCTCCTTTGCTTATACCGATTGAAAAAGTATTAGCAGATACTGTTTTAACAAACACTCTAAACCCGGTTACAAATGAATTTCCATTGTTAACTCTAAAAAAATCATTTGGGCTAGTTGCAGCACTACTTAAATTGATCATAAATCCAACATAAATATCACCGCTAGTTACTGGAGTAAACATTGTCCCACAACCATCAGTATCAGCCAATAATTGTAATGATTTTGTAGAAGTTCCATAATTTGTATAACTAAATCCTGGAGTTACAACTGAAGCATTGGTGCAAATGGCTCCAGCGCATGCTCCAGTTCCTGCTGAGGAAGAATTGTTGGTCCAAGTTCCCTGTCCGCTTAATGTTTGTCCAATTGTGTAATTGGATAAATTATCTTGAAAGATAGTTTGTGAAAATAAAGCAAAACTATTAAGTATTGCCAATAGAAGTAATTTTCTTTGCATAATAAGTGTTTTTAGTATAACAAAATTAATAAATTATCATTAAATATTAGAATTACATTATATATAAGAATTATATAATTACTTTTGCTAAAAATAAAATACATTGAATTTATCCCAATACACTAAAGAGTTTTCTTATAATATAAAATTAGCTTATCCCGTAATTTTAGGTATGTTGGGTCATACCTTGATTTCAATTGTAGACAACATGATGGTTGGTAATTTAGGATCAACCGAATTGGCCGCAGTTTCACTTGGTGGTAGTTTTGTTTTTATTGGAATGTCCCTAGGAATTGGATTTTCAACAGCTATAACTCCTCTAGTTTCTATGGCAGATGCCGAAAATGATACCAAAAAAATACGTTCTGTTTTTCATCATGGACTATTATCTTGCGTGATTTTAGGGATATTTATTTTTGTTTTAATTGTTCTGGCTAAGCCAATTATGTTTATTATGCAACAGCCAAAAGAAGTAATAGATTTAGCTAGTCCCTATATAGATTGGGTAGCATTTTCACTCATTCCAGTAATTATTTTTCAAGGTTACAAGCAATTTGCTGACGGATTATCAAAAACAAAGTACTCTATGTATGCCATTTTTATGGCCAATATAATTCATATTATTATTAATTACTTTTTAATTTACGGTGTCTGGATATTTCCTAAATTAGGAATAATTGGTGCCGCACTTGGAACGGTTATCTCAAGAATATTGATGGTTGTTTTTATGCATTATATAATGAAAAATAACACTCATTTAAAACCTTATTTTAAGAATTTTAATTTCCGTGAAATTAAAAAATCAATGCTAAAAAAAATAGCAAGCCTTGGAATTCCCTCCGCAATGCAAATGCTATTTGAAGTAGCACTTTTTACAGCCGCAATTTGGCTTTGCGGCTCAATAGGAAAAACCAGTCAAGCGGCTAATCAAATTGCTCTAACCTTAGCCACAACAACTTTCATGTTTGCCATGGGACTTAGCGTCGCAGCAACAATTCGAGTAGGATATAACAAGGGTTTAATGGATTATAAAAATTTAATAATCGTAGCAAGATCAGTATTTATATTTACAATAATACTTGAAACCTTTTTCGGACTCCTGTTTGTTATTTTACATAACTTTTTGCCGCATTTGTTTCTAAATATGGAGAATGTAAGTCAAGCAATAGAAAATAAAGAAGTTATAATTATTGCCTCAAAATTATTATTAGTAGCTGCCGTTTTTCAAATATCAGATGGAATTCAAGTAGTGGTACTTGGAGCCCTGAGAGGTTTACAAGATGTAAAAATACCCATGTATATTACTTTTGTAGCCTATTGGGTAATTGGATTTCCAACCTCATTTTTCCTTGGAAAATACACCGAATTAAAATCTGTTGGTGTGTGGATAGGCCTTCTAGCTGGATTGTCAACCGCAGCTTTATTTTTGTATCTTCGCTTTAACAAATTAACAAAACAACAACTTCAAAAATCAATTAATTAAATTTTATTTCAAATGGTAATCTTTACAATAATTATTGGTATTATTCTATTCTTAATAGGATCATCTTTGTCAAATAGTAATTCAACTTTAACAAAATTTGCTCGCCCTTTTAAAGTGGGTGCCGTAATTGCAATAGTACTTGGACTTATGTCATCTACCTTTAAACAAATAGATGCAGGAAAAGTTGGGGTGCAATCACTCTATGGAAACGTTCAGCCCGGTATATTAGAAAGCGGTTTAAATGTGATTAATCCACTTATGGATATTACCGAATTTGACATTCAAACTCAAAATTATACCATGTCGGCCATTCACGGTGAAGGAGCTCAAGAAGGTGACGACGCCATTCGAGTATTGTCAAACGATGGACTGGAAGTAGTGATCGATTTAACCGTTTTATATCGTGTTTCACCTACTGAATCTCCAAAAATATACAAACAAATTGGTGTCGATTACATCGATAAAATTGTACGTCCTGTAACTAGAACCCGAATTCGTGATAACGCAGTTTATTATGATGCAGTAGCATTGTACTCCACAAAAAGAAACGAATTTCAACAACGAATTTATAAAAGTATAGAAGCTGACTTCAAAACGAGAGGACTTATTTTAGAGCAACTTTTAATCAGAAATATCAACCTTCCCGCTTCAGTTAAGTTGTCTATCGAAAGTAAAATTAATGCCGAGCAAGACGCGCAAAAAATGACTTTCGTACTCCAAAAAGAAAAACAAGAAGCAGAACGTAAAAGAGTCGAAGCACAAGGTATTGCCGACTATCAAAGGATTATTGCTCTTGGTTTGACCGAAAAGCAATTGCAATACGAACAAATAAAAGCTCAAAAAGAATTGGCCGCTTCACCAAATACCAAAATAATTTTTATGAATGGAAAAGGAAGTGCACCAGTCATTTTATCAGACAAATAGTTCTAAAGTTAGTTTGCCAACAACCAAATAATCAAATAACCAAATTAACAACAAACATGGAATTACCTAAATTTTTACTTGGTGACAACACCGATTTTCCAAACGATATCTTCATTATTCACCTTGATTATCCCAGATTTATCATCAATCTAAATAATGATGAGGTCGAATTTATGGAAGAACCTGAAGACCTTGACGAAGCAGAACTCAATGCCGAAATGGAAGGTTTAATACTTCAAGCCAATGAGTTTTACGATCGTGAAATGGAACGATACGAGAAAGAATAACAATTTAATTCTAAATTAAACTGCATCTATTTGCAGTTTTTTTTGAAGCCACCTCCGGCTTTCCACTTTAAGCCCTTGTTTAAAAAACGAGTTTTAGTTAGAATAAAAATCAGCTTGCTTTGGTTGCTGTTTTTATTTTGTAAAACTAAGTTTTTCAACCTTCGGGGCTTTCGTTGCACTCCGGGCTAGGTCATTTGTTTAAACGCCATTTTTTTTTATGTGTTTTTAGTTCCAACTCCTTTGACTATTTTTTTTTGTTTTAGGACGATTTTTTTTGGTATCGAGTAAAAGTTTTTTTTATCTTTGCCCCCCTGTCGGGTCCAATAATATCACTATCAAGGATTTAAGCAACGCTAGAGAATATAAAGTAAAAATCTTTTAAAAAAAAGCGTCAATGTCCTTGTTAGATTAAAAAGATATTGTACTTTTGCACCCGCTTTACAAGACAAGTGATGTAATATGGGATTTCAATTTGGGATTTCATTATCCATTTTCAGTTTTTGATAAAAAGTTAACACGTTCATAGACATATTGAATTGACAGCCGTTTTAAGATGCAAGTCTTAGAACAAAAATGAGAGTAAAAAAGTTAGGAAAATTTCCTTGAGAGAGTCGTCAAATAATTTATTACAACATACGATGAAGAGTTTGATCCTGGCTCAGGATGAACGCTAGCGGCAGGCTTAACACATGCAAGTCGAGGGGTATAGTAGCAATACTAGAGACCGGCGCACGGGTGCGTAACGCGTATGCAATCTACCTTTCACAGAGGGATAGCCCAGAGAAATTTGGATTAATACCTCATAGTATTATGAATTGGCATCATTTTATAATTAAAGATTTATCGGTGAAAGATGAGCATGCGTCCCATTAGCTAGATGGTAAGGTAACGGCTTACCATGGCTACGATGGGTAGGGGTCCTGAGAGGGAGATCCCCCACACTGGTACTGAGACACGGACCAGACTCCTACGGGAGGCAGCAGTGAGGAATATTGGTCAATGGGCGCAAGCCTGAACCAGCCATGCCGCGTCTGTTAGGCTTGAATTATTAGGAAGTAACTAGAATATGTAGTGTAGCGGTGAAATGCTTAGAGATTACATGGAATACCAATTGCGAAGGCAGGTTACTACTAATGGATTGACGCTGATGGACGAAAGCGTGGGTAGCGAACAGGATTAGATACCCTGGTAGTCCACGCCGTAAACGATGGATACTAGCTGTTGGGGGCAACTTCAGTGGCTAAGCGAAAGTGATAAGTATCCCACCTGGGGAGTACGTTCGCAAGAATGAAACTCAAAGGAATTGACGGGGGCCCGCACAAGCGGTGGAGCATGTGGTTTAATTCGATGATACGCGAGGAACCTTACCAAGGCTTAAATGTAGTTTGACCGATTTGGAAACAGGTCTTTCGCAAGACAAATTACAAGGTGCTGCATGGTTGTCGTCAGCTCGTGCCGTGAGGTGTCAGGTTAAGTCCTATAACGAGCGCAACCCCTGTTGTTAGTTGCCAGCGAGTCAAGTCGGGAACTCTAACAAGACTGCCAGTGCAAACTGTGAGGAAGGTGGGGATGACGTCAAATCATCACGGCCCTTACGCCTTGGGCTACACACGTGCTACAATGGACGGTACAGAGAGCAGCCACTACGTGAGTAGGAGCGAATCTACAAAACCGTTCTCAGTTCGGATCGGAGTCTGCAACTCGACTCCGTGAAGCTGGAATCGCTAGTAATCGGATATCAGCCATGATCCGGTGAATACGTTCCCGGGCCTTGTACACACCGCCCGTCAAGCCATGGAAGCTGGGGGTGCCTGAAGTCGGTGACCGCAAGGAGCTGCCTAGGGTAAAACTAGTAACTAGGGCTAAGTCGTAACAAGGTAGCCGTACCGGAAGGTGCGGCTGGAACACCTCCTTTCTAGAGCTTGTGGTTTAGAGGTTTACTTCAGCCACAAGAAAAGACGAAAACACAAAGGGATTGTTACTAATTTCTTTTACTCTCGCTGTTGGTTCAAAATATACAATTTAAAGATTGAAAGGATTTAAAGATTGAAAGATGGAAAGCATTTTTGAATTATTAAATTTTTTAATTTTTAAATAATAAAGAAAAACAGAGTCTCGTAGCTCAGCTGGTTAGAGTA
>RFPP01000060.1 GCA_009926065.1 Flavobacteriaceae bacterium | reverse complement strand
TTTTGGTCATAAACCTATTGCACTTGTTGGCGGAGCTACCGGAATGATTGGTGATCCATCGGGGAAATCTGATGAAAGAAACTTGTTGGACGAAGCTACTTTAAATCATAATGTGGAGGGAATCAAGAAGGTTTTATCACGCTTTTTAGACTTCAATTCTTCTGCATCAAATGCGCCAATTTTAGTAAATAACTATGATTGGATGAAACAATTGTCATTTATCAATTTTGCTCGAGATGTTGGAAAGCGAATCACCGTGAACTATATGATGGCGAAAGATTCAGTTAAAAAACGACTTTCAGGCGAGGGCGAAGGAATGTCATTTACAGAATTTACATACCAATTAATTCAAGGTTACGATTTCTATCATTTACACAAAGAATACAACTGTTTGCTTCAAATGGGAGGTTCAGACCAATGGGGGAATATTACAACGGGAACGGAATTAGTGCGGAGAATGAACGCCGAAGGAGCTAAGGCATTTGCCATGACTTGCCCTTTAATTACAAAGGCTGACGGATCTAAATTTGGAAAATCCGAAGGTGGAAATGTATGGCTTACTGCCGATAAAACTTCGGTTTATAAGTTTTACCAATTTTGGTTAAATACTACTGATGTTGATGCGGAAAAGTATATTAAAATCTTTACTTTTTTAGATAAAAATACAATTGATAGCTTAATTGCTTCGCACCATGAAGCTCCCCATTTAAGAGTTTTACAGAAAAAACTAGCAGAAGAAGTAACTAGTTTTGTTCACTCTGCTGCCGATTTAGAAAAAGCAATTCAAGCGTCGGCAATTTTGTTTGGAAATGCTACTTCGGATGATTTGAAACAATTAGACGAAGCTACATTCTTAGAGGTTTTTGACGGTGTTCCTCAAGCCAATATTTCAAGAAATGAAATTGATAATGGAATTGATATTGTATCGGTATTAAATGAAAAAACAGGTTTTTTTAAATCCAATGGTGAAGCGAGAAGAGCTTTATCGGCAAATTCAATTGCTGTAAACAAGGAAAAAGTAACTGAGGAATTTAGGCTTTCCAATGCGAATTTGATCAACAACCAATTTGTATTATTGCAAAGCGGAAAGAAAAATTACTTTGTAATTCGAGTAGTTTAAAGGACCATCAAATTACAACCACGAATATCGGAATTATCAAAACGTCCCAGTACTTCAAATGAGTTATTGGGATTTTTTTTACCCAAATCTTGTGTGGCAATAAAAGAACAAGAATTGATATTGGCTAAATCAATTACGTTTATTCCACCAGTTTTTCCATCATTTACGTAAGAAAGTCCATCTTCGGGATCCCGAATTAAGACTTGCATCCACGATGGGCATTCAAAAATGCCATTGCCTAAAGAATAGGCTTGCGACAATAATTCGGTCATCCCATATTCAGAATGGATCGATGAAACGCTAAAACCTTTACAAAGTTGGTCGTGCAATTCTTCGCGAATCATTTCTTTGCGTTTTCCTTTCATACCGCCCGTTTCCATAATAAAAGTATTTTTTAATTGAAATTTATGCAGCTCAATTAAATCTAAAAGGGCGTAGGTCACACCAATCAATATTACATTTTGACCTGAATTGTCAAGGGAAATTAATTTTTCAGTCAAGGCGTTGTAATCGTTGAGGTAAAAACCACTTTCAGGATGGTTAGTTTTCTCAATTAAATCCTTAAACATATATATTAAGGAAGAACCATCACGCTCAAGGTAGGATGGAAGCAAGGCCAAAACCACATAATCTTCAATGTCGCCATAAAATTGAGCAAAGCCTTTTCGGTAACTTTCTTCATATAATGAAATATCGGTTATGTAATGGCGGCTGGTAATTTGTCCCGAAGTTCCGCTGCTGTAAAAAGTTTCCTGAATGGAATTAGTATTAGAAACGATTGAATGACTTTTAAAAAACTGAATTGGCAAAAACGGAATTTCCTTTATCGATTTAACTTCTTGCACTTTCACTTTCATAAAGTCGCAAAACTCTTTGTAAACCAAGTTATTTTCATATTGAAAACGGAACACTTTTAGTGCTATTTTCTCAAATTGTTTTTGGTTTGAAATACTGAATATGTCGGAAGTTGCAATCAAGAATTGTTTTTTACAAAGGTAATTAAATATTAAAAAGTAGTATAAAATTACTTTTCAATTCTAATAAAAACTGATATAATTTTATAATTCACCATAATATTATCATAAATAAATGAAATGATAGTGGTATCGATATTATTTAGACTACATTTGAGGATTATTTTAAAAAAGTACATATGAATATTTTCGTTGGAAGCCTTCCTTTTAGTATTGAGGAAGTAGATTTAAGAGAGTCTTTCGAGGCTTATGGAGCTGTTGAATCAGTTAAAATTATTACAGATAAATTTACTGGAAGAAGTAAAGGATTTGGATTTGTTGAAATGTCAAACGATGAGGAAGCTCAAAAAGCTATCGATGAGTTGAATGGTGCAACTGTTCAAGGTCGTGCAATTGTGGTAAACAAATCTGAGCCAAAACCAGAAGGTGAAAGAAGAAGTTTTAATAACAACCGTGGAGGAGACTCAAGAGGTGGATATGGTGGAGGAAACAACAGGGGTGGTTATTAATCACTTTATTGGAATTTTACAATCCTAAATCTTATATAGTTTAGACTATTAAAAACCGTTCTAATTGAACGGTTTTTTTATGCCAATAAATAAAAAAAGCATCAGTTGTAAGACTGATGCTTTAGAAAAATAGTTGGATACTATTATTTTTTCTTTCCTTTTGCAGGAGCTTTTGCTGCTTTTGCTGCTTCTTGAGCTGCTTTCATAGCCGCACGAGAAATTCTCACTTGACAAACAACAGTGTTGTCTGGGTGCATTAATTTATATTTGTCAGAAACTAATTTCGTAACATATAATTTATTTCCCATTTCAAGTTCAGAAATGTTAGCCTCAACAAAATCAGGAAGATTTTTTGGTAATGCTTTTACTTTTAATTTACGAGTGTTTAATCGTAAAACTCCTCCAAGTAAAACCCCAGGAGAAACACCTGTAATTTTCACAGGAACTTCCATAGTGATTTCTTTATTATCAAATAATTGAAAGAAGTCAATGTGTAAAAGTTTGTCTGTAGTAGGGTGAACTTGAACATCTTGTAAAACTGCATTGTATGATTTACCTTC
>RFPP01000059.1 GCA_009926065.1 Flavobacteriaceae bacterium | reverse complement strand
TTTAAAAGAGAATATCAATCAGGAGAGCAAAGGTAATGTAACCATGAAAGGCAACAAATTCGTTTTGAATTTGATGGGAGTAACCAAAATATTTGATGGAAAATACAATTACACCATCAATCCGGAAGACGAAGAAGTGGCAATTTCAAAATTGAATGAGAAAGATGAAAATGCCATAACTCCTTCAAAACTGTTGACATTTTTTAACTCGGGTTATAAATATACTTGGGATATTTCTCAAAATGTAAAAGGTAGAAAAATACAATATATTAAGTTGATTCCGAATAATTCGAAAGACCAACGCAAGGAAATACTATTAGGAATTGATACCCAAACTAAGAATATTTATAACCTAATAGAAGTGGGAAGAAACGGTACCAAAACTACTCTAACCGTTAATTCTTTTAGAATAAACCAACCGTTATCTAAGAATCAATTTACCTTTGATGCTAGCAAATACCCAAAATATTACATAAATAAACTAGACTAGTTGAAGATAATTGATAAATATATCCTGAAAACATTTGCGATTACATTTACCACCGTTTTTGTAATCTTGTTTTTTATATTTATACTTCAAACGATCTGGTTGTTCATTTATGATTTAGCGGGTCGTGACTTAGATTTGTTATTAGTTGCTAAATTTCTAATTTATGGAATGCCACGAATTATCCCATTGGTAATCCCACTTTCAGTATTATTGGCCTCCATTATGACTTTTGGAAGTTTATCAGAGAACTATGAATTTGCGGCAATGAAATCGGCAGGAATTTCATTACAAAGAGCCATGAGAGGGTTGACTATTTTCATTATAATTTTAAGTATTACATCTTTTTTCTTTGCCAATAATGTGATTCCGTATGCCGAATACAAATTCATCAATTTCAGAAAAAACATCGCCCAACGCAAGCCCGCTATGGCAATTGCTGAAGGTCAATTCAGTCAAATTGGATTATATTCTATAAAAGTAGATAAAAAAACGGGTGAGAACGGGAACCATCTTACTGGAGTGACTATTCACAAAAAATCTATTTATGGCGATGGTGTTCGTACTGTAATCAAAGCAAAATATGGTGATTTAGTGAGTAGTGAAAACTCAAATTTTTTGAAACTTGTTTTAAATGATGGGTATTATTATGAAGATATTATTCCAAAAAAATGGGAAGATCGCAAGAAAATTCCATTTGCCAAAGCGACATTTAAGAAAGATATTATCAATATAGATTTATCAATTTTAAATGGAAATCAAGACAATCAGAGTATTACTAATACTTCAAATATGCTTAATTTGAGTGAATTGAATTATACGATTGATTCATTAAGGAATAATTACAAACGAGATTTAATATCGTTTGCCGATAATGTTCACCAGCGATCGACATTATTAAATGTAAATAAATCGATTTTACCAATGAAATCAGACGAAGTGAAACCTGATTTATTAGCATTGTTGAATACAAGTGAAAAACTACAAATATTACAATTTGCTTCAAGCAATGTAGCAGGGACGTTGTTTTCCATAGAAAGTACTAAAGACGAATTTAACATGAAACAAATTGCTATAAACGATCATTTAGGTGCGGTTTACGATAAATTTGTGGTGGCTTTTGCTTGTTTGCTAATGTTTTTTATTGGAGCCCCATTGGGAGCAATAATTAGAAAAGGAGGAATTGGTTTACCAATTGTATTTGCAGTAGCAATTTTCATTTCCTTTCATTTCATCAACACTTTTGGAAAGAGATTAGCTGGAGAAAACGGGATAGATCCATTTATAGGGTCATGGATGGCCTCTTTAATATTAACTCCGTTAGCCATATTATTAACCTACAGAGCCACTAATGATTTTGGTTCGTTAAATTTGGATATAATTACTGTGCCATTTCAAAATTTAATGAAAAAGATATTTCCAACGCAAAATTAATTAAGATGACTTTTCCTAAATTTAAATTAAATACCATAGAAGAAGCGATTGAAGACATTCGGCAGGGGAAAGTCATTATTGTTGTAGACGATGAAGATCGAGAAAATGAGGGTGATTTTTTGGCAGCGGCTGAAAAAGTAACTCCCGAGATGATTAATTTCATGGCCACCTACGGGCGTGGATTAATTTGTGCTCCATTAACTGAAAACAGATGTAAAGAATTGGGATTACATCCGATGGTAAACAATAATACCGATCCAATGGAAACGGCATTTACTGTTTCTGTTGATTTACGTGGAAATGGAGTAACTACTGGAATTTCTGCTGCCGATAGAGCAAAAACAATATTGGCATTATGCAATTCTGATACAAAATCACACGATTTAGCCCGCCCTGGGCATATTTTTCCATTAATTGCAAAGCAAGGTGGTGTATTAAGAAGAACGGGGCATACCGAAGCTGCAATTGACTTTGCCCGTTTGGCAGGATTCAAATCGGCGGGTGTAATTGTGGAAATCATGAATGAAGATGGTTCTATGGCTAGATTACCACAATTGGTCGAAGTGGCAAAGAAATTCGATTTAAAACTAGTTTCTATAGAGGATTTAGTAGCCTATCGAATGCAACACGACAGCTTGATTGTTAAGAAAGAGGATTTTGATATAAACACTCGTTTTGGCACGTTCCGATTGAGAGCCTATTTACAAACTACGAATAAGCAGGTTCACCTTGCGTTATCCAAAGGCAATTGGAATTTGGGTGAGCCAATATTGACGCGTATCAATTCCACTCAAATAAATAGCGACATTTTAGGGGCTTTAACCCACGATGCCGACAAAAACCTAGATTCTATATTCAACGTAATCAATCAAGCCGGAAAAGGGGCAGTTTTATTTATTAATCAGGAGTTGGAATCTTTTAATTTATTGAATCGAATAAGTGAATTGAAAGTACTTCAAACACAGGGAGAAATGAAGGCGCCATTGATAAAAATGGATTCGAAAGATTTTGGAATTGGAGCCCAGATACTTCACGATATTGATATTTCCAACATCCGATTGATATCCAATTCTGAGCAAACCAAGCGTGTTGGGATGATAGGATATGGGTTAGAAATTTCTGAATACGTAAAATACTAGTTTTTTTGATTGTAACTCATTTTATATGATACAATTACTTGAAAGAGCGGTTATTTTTGTTGATATTTATAGATAAATATTTTACAAATCAAAAAAAGGTTACTATATTTGCAACCGCATTCAGCAAAAGGGTGCGACATACTGGAGAAATGGCAGAGCGGTCGAATGCGGCAGTCTTGAAAACTGTTGACTGTAACAGGTCCGGGGGTTCGAATCCCTCTTTCTCCGCGGAATTAAAACCCTAACGATTGATAATCAATTAGTTAGGGTTTTTTATTTTCTAAACTAGCCCACATTTAGTCCATAATCAACAAAAAATCCTCATTACATTGCAAAGCTGCAATTGTTTTTTTTGTAAAATTATTTATTTTCATTAAAATTTCCTAAAACAAAAAAAGAGAAAAAAGAAAGTGCGCTAAATTGAGGTAGTGACTTACGAGAATGGAGAGAAGTATGAACGACTGAAGTAAGGAACGCACTCTAAATTTGCCACCTTTTTTCTGTTATGAAGGAACATGGCAGGTTGGTTTAACACCCCCAAGCACCGCAATAAAATGTAATGCAATGGAATTTTATGAGGAGCGACGGTTGGTGTTGTGGCAATCGAACAAGCTACACTA
>RFPP01000058.1 GCA_009926065.1 Flavobacteriaceae bacterium | reverse complement strand
TGTTCTTGAATTGCTTTCCAAGCAGCTGTTGAGGATGGATTTATATTTTGTAAGGCCATTATAAGGATGTCTTAATTAATTTTAATTTTGAATTGCAAATTTACAAATAATGTTTGTAATGTAATTTTGAAGTCTAATTATTTGAAAAATAAATTGGTGAGGTTTTTTTGCCTTTATTTATTAAATTAACAAAAATATTTAAGTCTTTCGTCTATTATCTATTCTTCAATTATCTCTTAAATTCTAAAGCAGCAACTCTATCCAATTCTTTCTTTAAGGGAGCTATTTGTTCCAAAAATTTAGGTAAGTTCTTTTTGTTCATGGGTTCAGAATTAGGTAATTTCAATCGCAAAGCGTCTACTTGAACTCCGTTTTTCCAAAATCGATAACATACATGCGGCCCTGTTGCAAGTCCCGTACTTCCAACTTTTCCAATTATATCTCCTTGGTTTACCCTTTTACCTCTTCGTGCAATTATTTTTGACATATGTAAATACTGAGTTGAATAGGTTTTATTGTGCTTTATTTTAACAAAATTTCCATTTCCTGCGGTAAAACCAGTTTGTTCCACTACACCAGAAGCAGTTGTCATTATTGGTGCTCCGTATGGCGCTGCATAATCGGTTCCTTTATGGGCTTTCCATATTTGTTGCACAGGATGAAATCTATTTTTAGAGTACCGAGAAGTGATATTTACATATTTTAAAGGGGCTTTAAGAAAAAAGTTCTTCAGCGCTTTCCCTTCCTCATCGAAGTATTCTAGTTTATTGGAATTGGGATCTTGCGAAAATGGAAACGCATAAATTAATTTGCCTTTGTATTCAAAGAAGGAACATTTCAAGCTATCGACTCCGTCATAAATAGAATCATTAATATATCGTTCTGTAAAAGTCACAGCAAATTTATCGCCTTTTTGTAATTTAAAAAAGTCAATAGACCAGGCATAAACTTTAGAAATTGAAACGGCTAAAGCTCCATCAACTCCTTTTTTTACTAATGTTTCAGATAAAGAACCGTCTAGTTTTCCGGCAATAGTTCTTCTTCGAATCGTAACGGGTTCAATATGTTTATAGACTTTTATAGAATCTTTCAAATCGATTACATAATAACTTAATCGATCGGGCTGGTAGATAAAAGCTCGAATTTTTTTTGATTTACCTTTACTTCTTAGAATGGTATAAGGCTTATCGATTCTCATTAATCGAACATCAAAAGTATCTTTAACTTTCTCTACGATGTCATAAACTTTTAGTTTACCTAAATTTTGCTTTTCAAGGATACTTCCAAAGGTATCGCCATCTCTAATAGTATCTTGAACTACATCAAAATGATTGAGCATAAATCCAAAAGCAACAATAATAGGTTCTTTTCGAATAGTGTTATCTTTTTCCGATTTATTACAGGAAAACAATGATGCTAATAATAAAAATATAATGCTCGCTTTTTTCAAACCGTAGTTTTAAGTATTAATTTTCCGCACCCCAGTTTTTCAATTCCTCTTCGCTCCATAACTCAGGAAAAAATATTCTCCTTTGGAATTTTGGGTGCATGTATTTCTTCCAATCACTTCCTCCCGTTGCCTCTCCATTTCCTTGACCGCTTGACTCAATGTATTTTCTGGCTGCGTTTAAGTGTCCCATAACCCAAGTAATATTTACGGTATGGTCATAGTGTCGCATTGCTTTAATTAATTCAGGATTTTTTTGATCAGATTCAGGTAATTTTTTGAATTTTTGCCACAAATTAATTGTGTTGTATTCTTCCATAGCCCGCAGAAATTGCGACTTGTATTTTCGTTCGAATTCTAAAATTAAATAGGACTTTTCCCCTGTTTCATGGTCTTTCCCACCAGCTTGCCAATACAAATGTTCTAATGCGTGTTCATAGGGAGTGTTTCTATCTATTGTAGCTCTAAAACGATAATCTATTAAGTTGATTAGATCGGTAGACGCGAACTCAATTAAACGGTATTGCGCACTTTGAAATCCACTTGCGGGTGTTAATGTATTTCTGAATTTCATGTATTGATCTACCTCCATTCCATCGCCCATAATGTCAAACGAAGTGGTAAGCATGTCAAAATAACGACTAATTCTCATTAATCTATCGGTGAAAAATACAGTTTCTAAATTATCATTTTTACAAATTTGCTCTACTTCCCACAATATCATTTTGAATAATAATTCGTTTACTTGATGGTACATAATAAATACCATTTCGTCAGGTAGAGTGGTTCGTTGAACTTGCAAATTTAATAGCGCATCAGTTTGTATATAATCCCAATAGGTAATTGGTTTAGACCAAAGTAATCCTTCTAAATGTGTTTCTGTTTTTTGATTAATCTTTTGAAATTTATCTTCTAATTTTTGAAGAATTTCCTTGGATATATTTTGATTTTCCATTGTTAATTTACTTTTATTGTGAAAGAATTTTTCAACCCTTTGAAGGAATCTAGATCTGCTTTTATAGAACCAACGGTTAAACTTGCTTGAATTCTTACTGGGATTTTATTATCGTCGTCAGAAATCCAAACGGTAAGTGCTTCTTGTTCTTTAAAAACTCTTCCCGATTGAACTAATGGACGAAAAATCATAGTTGGAATTACCCCAAATTTAGTACTTATGTCTTCACGTCCTATAAATTTAAGTTTAAATTTTTTGATTTCCTCATCAAAAAACATGTCAATAGAAACAGATTCTCCTACTTTTAATTTGTTTATGTTTGGATAATTTCTCAAATAATAAAAAGTAGAAACTATATCTTGTGTATTATTTGGGATTACAAATGTTCTTTCGGTTTTATTTTCATAATCTTTAACCAAAACTCGATCGGAAGCCTGATTGAAAAGTCCTTCTTGATTTTTAATATATCCTCCTTCATATATTTTTCGAACATATTTGTAAGGGTTTCCGGTAACTTTATCAAAATAACTTTCATAAAGATCGTCCACCTTAAAAAATAATCTTGACATTCCAGTAGTGTATCCTTTACCTATTACATGATATACTTTTTTGTTGTTAATTATTCCATCTTGAACTTCAAGTGTTGCATATCCTGCATTGATTAACCCATAATGGACTCTAAATTTAAACCATTCGCCGGTTTGAAATGCATCTTCACGTTGAGAATCAAAACTAAATAGAATGGGGAATAGTAGGAAGATTATAAATTTTTTCATTGGTAATGGTATTTTATATTAATTGCTTGTGCAATATTTATTCCAAAAGTAATAAAAACAAAAAAACTCAATCAATTAACGACTGAGTTTTTATGCTATTAACCAACCAAAAAATTATAAATTATGAAAATTTATACAAAATGAGAAAACCACTTCTTATTTGAGTACAAAGATATTTAAATTGTTGAATAATAATTAGCAAAAAATGAACTTTAACATATATTTTGCAAAAATAATTCTATTTCGGTTGATTTCTTTATGAAAAATTTAAGAAAATCAATATTTATTACAATGTTCCTCTTAAAGATTGTTCTCTTTCGATTGATTCAAAAAGTGCTTTGAAATTTCCGGCGCCAAATCCTTTTGCTCCCATTCTTTGAATTATTTCAAAAAATAACGTTGGTCTATCTTGAACTGGTTTAGTAAAGATTTGTAACAAATATCCATCTTCATCAGCATCAACCATAATTGCTAATTTTTCAATGGCATTTATATCTTCTTTCATCATATTCATATGAACTCCTAATCTTTCTGGAATTGCTTTATAATAGGCTGGTGGTGGTGCTGATAAAAATTCAACTCCACGCGCTTTTAATTGAGTAACTGTAGCGATAATATCGTCGGTAGCTATAGCAATGTGTTGCACTCCTGGCCCGCCATAAAAATCAAGATATTCCTCGATTTGTGATCGTTTTTTCCCTTCTGCTGGTTCGTTGATTGGGAATTTAATTCGTCCATTACCGTTAGACATTACTTTGCTCATTAATGCCGAATATTCCGTGTGGATTTGCTTGTCATCAAAGGATAAGAAATTTACAAATCCCATAACGTCTTCGTAGAATTTTACCCACGTATTCATTTCATTCCAGCCAACATTTCCTACCATGTGATCGATATATTTTAATCCTACCGGTTCTGGATTGTAATCTGATTTCCATTCTTTGTAGCCTGGTAAGAAAATTCCGTTGTATTTTTTTCTTTCTACAAATAGGTGAACAGTTTCACCATAGGTATAGATTCCTGAACGAACTACTTCTCCAAATTCGTCTTTTTCAACTGTTGGTTCCATGAAGGAAACTGCTCCTCTTTTCATGGTTTCCTCATAAGCGCTTGTAGCGTCTTCAACCCAAAGGGCAATAATTTTTACTCCATCGCCATGTTTTCTTAAATGGTCATTTATTGGAGAGTCTTGGGTTAATGGTGTGGTTAAAACTAATCTGATTTTGTCTTGTTTTAACACGTAGGAAGTTCTATCACGAACTCCTGTTTCTAATCCTGCATAGGCTAAAGATTGATACCCGAAAGCTGTTTTATAATAATGTGCCGATTGTTTTGCGTTTCCTACATAGAGTTCTACGTAGTCGGTTCCTAATAATGGAAGGAAATCTTGTGCTCCTTCAAATATTTTTTCTAATCCGTAATTTACGGATGTTACTTCTTTTTTTGACATTTAGTTTTTTATTATGAGGTAACAGGTTGTTACTCTTATTTATAATTTAGTTAATTAGTGTAACCCTAGCCCTGATAGAAGAGGAAATCCCATATTGTTGTGAGGCACGAACAATAAAATGGATTGCAACGAATAGCAGGAAATAGCTTCAAATTATTCTATCCAGGATTGATAATACTTTCCGTCATCGATACCTAAGGCTTCTTCGGTAACCATTAATGGTTTGAAAGTATCAACCATTACGGCTAATTCTTCGGTTACGGTTTGTCCGATACTTCTTTCCATTGCACCTGGTGCGGGTCCGTGTGGAATTCCTTTTGGATGTAAAGTAATATGTCCTTGTTCAATATTATTTCTGCTCATGAAATCGCCGTCTACATAATAAATTACCTCATCGCTATCTATATTACTATGGTTGTAAGGCGCTGGGATTGATTTAGGGTGATAATCGTATAATCTAGGAACGAATGAACATACTACAAATGTGGCTGTTTCAAATGTTTGATGTACTGGTGGCGGCTGATGTACTCTTCCGGTAATAGGCTCAAAATTGTGAATACTGAAGCCGTATGGAAAATTATATCCGTCCCAACCTACAACGTCAAAAGGGTGAGTTGCATAAACTATTTCATGCATCATTCCTTCTTTTTTTATTTTTATTAGGAAATCTCCTTTTTCATCATGAGTTTCCAATTCTTTCGGCAAAATAAAGTCTCGTTCACAAAAAGGGGAATGTTCTAAATGTTGTCCGGATTCATTTTTATATCTTTTAGGGGTATAAAAAGGGGTAAAAGATTCTACGTAGAAAAGTCGATTATCAGAAGTTTCAAAATCTATTTGATAGATTACCCCTCGTGGGATAATGAGATAATCTCCATATTCGAAAGGGATATTTCCTAACATAGTTCGTAATTTTCCTTTTCCTTTATGAATGAAAATCATTTCATCGGCATCGGCATTTTTATAAAAATAATTGCG